>WJKA01000344.1 GCA_014729375.1 Chitinivibrionales bacterium | reverse complement strand
GTATCCTGAATTTCTCTGATGACTTTACCGCCGGGCCCGATAAGATCGCGGATTTTATCTTTGTCAATGGTAACGGTGGCGATTCTCGGGGCAAATTGCGACAGCTCAACACGAGGTTTCTCAATGGCATTTTCCATGGTATCGATAATTTTGAGGCGCGCCGTCTTTGCTTTCGCCATGGCTTCTTTCATCAGTTCTGCAGTGATCCCCTGAATTTTAATGTCCATCTGAATTGCAGTAATGCCGTCGCGTGTACCGGCAACCTTGAAATCCATGTCACCGAGATGGTCTTCCGTGCCGAGAATATCGGTCAGGATCGATACCCGGTCGCCTTCCTTAATGAGTCCCATTGCAACACCGGCCACATGGGATTTGATTGGTACGCCCGCGGCCATGAGCGAAAGCGAGCCGCCGCATACTGATGCCATTGATGATGATCCGTTGGATTCGAGGATTTCCGAAACGATCCTGATTGTGTAGGGGAAGCTTTTTTCGCTGGGAAGGATCGGGTTGAGTGCGCGTTCGGCAAGATTACCGTGACCGATTTCACGCCTGCTGACAGCACCGAAACGCTTGGTCTCCCCGACCGAATAGGGCGGGAAATTATAATGAAGCATATAGGTTTTATTGTATTCCTGCTGAATATTGTCGATTTTTTGTTCATCAAGCTTGCTCCCCAGTGTGGTGACAACCAGCGACTGGGTTTCTCCCCGGGTAAAAAGCGCTGATCCGTGCGATCGCGGGAGAATATCGAGTTCGCAGGTTATGTCGCGGATGGTATCACAGTCTCTTCCGCCGATACGGTCACCGTTTTTGAGAATTGTTGATCGAATATCCTGCTTTTCGATTTCATGAAATGCAGCGGAAATTTCCTGCTCGCGTTCGGGAAATCGTTCTGTGAGCGCGGCAGTTACCTCTTCGCAGAGAGCATCAAGACCGCTGTAGCGCTCATGCTTGTTGCCGTTGTAACTGATTTCATGAATCCGGTCCTTGACAAGGTTGTTGACCTCTGTGTAAAGTTCCCTGTCCGTCTCGGGTGCAACAAATTCTTTTTTTGCTTTTCCGGCAGAAGCAATAAGTTCGCTTTGAAGGTCGACCAGTTTTTTGATTTGCTCGTGGCCCAGCAGGATCGCTTCAACAATAGTCTCTTCGCCAACTTCCCAGGCGCCGCCTTCAACCATGACTATCGACTCTTTTGTTCCGGCGACAACAAGATCAAGATCACTTGATTCGGTTTCGGAAAGTGTCGGAAATACTTTGAGCGCGCCGTCGACCTTGCCCACTCGTACAGCCGCAACCGGGCCAAGAAAAGGCATGTCTGAAAGGCACAGCGCGCACGAGGCCGCAGTTATTGCGAGTACATCGGCATTATACTGTTCATCTGCAGAAATAATTGTATTGACTATTTGAACTTCATTGTTAAAACCCTCGGGAAACAGCGGACGGACCGGGCGGTCTACCAGCCGGGCACTGAGCACTTCTTTTTCACTCGGCTTGCCTTCACGCTTGAAAAAACCGCCGGGAATTTTCCCTGCCGCATAGGTCTTTTCGATGTATTCGACGGAAAGCGGAAAGAAATCGATATCTTCACGCGGCTTGCTCGAGCATGCCGTGGAAAGTACCATGGTGTCACCGAGACGGAATACTGCAGAACCGCCGGCCTGTTTTGCCAGCCGGCCGGTTTCCAGAGATACTGTTAAATCGTTAATTGATGCATCTAATTTTTTGTACGACATTGTGTTTGCCAATCTGTAAGGTTTTGGGTGGAATAACTGCCCGGCACAAAGCCGGGCCGGATTGTTGGAAAAAAGCTACTTTCGTATGCCAAGCTTTTTAATCAGTTTTCTGTAGGCCTCAACATCATTTTTTATCATGTAATCAAGAAGAGACCGTCGCTGACCGACAAGTTTGAGAAGGCCATAACGGGTGTGGTGGTCCTTTTTTTCTTTTTTAAGGTGTTCGGTCAGCTCCTTGATCCGTTCGGTGAGAATAGCGATCTGCACGGAAGTGTTTCCCGTATCGTTTTCATTCTCACCATATTCTTTTACTAACTCCTTTTTTCTGTCTTTGGTGATCGTCATCTCATCTCTCCTGCATAAAAAATTCTTTGATGGTTATAATATCCTTTGATATCTGTTTTTGCAGTTCCCTGCCGGTTGCGAAGGTCTGGTCGGATCTGATAAAATCATAGAGCCATAACCGCGCTGGCTCTCCTTCAGAGGGCTCATCGGTAACAGCATCAAATGAGTGGAATTCAAAGTGTTCTTTTCTATAGGTTAATGTTGGACAGTTGCCAAAATATAATGCGCCCGAATACATCGTATCTCTGAACTGCAGCTTTGCCGCATAGACCCCCGTATGGGGAGTTACCTTTGGAGGCTGCGCACCGGCAAAGTTAAGGGTCGGGTAGCCCTGGATCCGTCCCTGCTGAACTCCTCTAATTCGTTTTGTACAGATCAGATAGGGATGTCCCAGCAGGTTAACAGCCTCCGAAAGCCGCCCCCGGATAATTTTTCTGCGGATTTCCGTAGAAGAAATAGTATGCCCGTCAGAAGCGGCCGTCGATACGACAAACGTACTAAAATGCATTGTGCCGCTTGCTTGATGCAATGAGTCGGCGCTCATCCGGTTTTTACCCAGCGTGTGGCCTTTTCCCATTACCAGTTGCCTAACCCCCAGTTTTTCGATTAATATTTTCTGCAAAAAGTCGGAATGTGACATGTGCCTGGTACGGGAGTCAAAGGAAAGGCACACGAGGAAATCGATTCCTTTGTTCTCGACCAGCGCGCGTTTTTCTTCAAGTGTCGTAAGGATCATGGGTGGCGTATCAGGCTCGAGCACCGCGCGCGTGTGCGGTTCGAAAGTAAGAATAATGCTGGAAACCTGTTGAGACTGCGCCCGTTTTCGCACTTCACTGATTAAAAGATCATGACCGCGATGAATACCGTCAAAGTTACCTGTCGAAGCAACGCTTGCCGGGCACGTGAAAGAATCCAGTGATCTGATTAATTCCATGAAATCATCTATTCAGTTAAGTATCATTTCCGGATGAAACCTGTTCCGGGCCTGTCTGCTGAGAAGTGCAATGAACATACCTTCCCCGTTAAGAGCAAGGACCGGGTTGTTGTCGTTGATGGTAACCGGCAGCGTAAGGTCACGACCGTTGAACAGCGCCTTTTTCTGCGCGGCCGTGACCGTTGTTGTCGGGCAATGGGAAAACATTTCTTTAATGGAAATAATGGAGCCGACATTTTCGATTGTACACTTATCGGGATTGATTGCTTTTTCAAGCGTATAGCCGCCAAGTGCGGTACGCCTGACATGCGAGGCATAGCCGGCAGTGCCGAGTTTTGCTGCAATATCGCGTGCCAGCGCTCGGATATAGGTCCCTGCAGAACAGGCGACTTCAAGCCGGGCCTTGCCGACAGTGGAGGAAAAAGACTTCAGTGAAAGCGAGGATATTTCAATGCTGCGCTCGGGCGGCGTGAACTCTTTTCCCTCACGGGCAAGCTTGTATGCCCGTGTGCCGCGTATTTTTATTGCGCTGTAGCGCGGCGGGACCTGCGGTATGGTGCCGGTAAAAAAAGGCACAACAGAATCGATTTCTGATTTTTCAGGGATTCTGCCGCCGGTTTTTATTACCGGGCCTTCAGAGTCAAGGGTGTCGGTTTCCGAACCGAAGGTAATGTCGAACTCATACATTTTCGGCTCCAGTTTCAGCCACGGGATGAGTCTGGTGGCTTTGCCGATTGCAATGATAAGCAATCCGGTTGCATTCGGATCGAGTGTTCCGCAATGGCCGGCCCGCCTGATTTTCAATTGGCGCTTGATCCGGGCTACTATGCCGTATGATGTCGGCCCTCGTGGTTTGTCAACGCATATGAAACCGTTCAAAAGTCAGTCAAGCTCCTTGCGAATAATATCCAGCATATACTTTTCAGCCTCTTTGAACGGCATATACACAGTACAGCCTGCAGCGCTTCCGTGACCGCCGCCGCCGGGTATTTTCTGGGCAATTTTGCCAACATCGACACCGCTCCGGGACCTGAGGCTGAAATGCGTCTCTCCGTCTTTGTATTTGATAAACATGCCGACCTGTACCCCTTGCGCAAGAATTGTCCAGTCGGCAATGCCTTCAGAGTCGCTGTACGACGCCCCTAGTTCATCGATGAGCGAGAGCGGAAGCTTCAGCGCACACACCCGTCCTTCGCAGAAGAATTCAAGCGTCGACCAGATCCTCGACCAGAGCATCATGCCATTTTGGGTATGGGAGTCATAGGAATACTGGTATATTTTCGAACAGTCAACACCTTTCTCGGCCAGTGATGCGCAGATGTGAAGAACTGTGCTTGTCGTATTGGAAAAACGGAAGCCCCCCGTATCGGTGATGATTGCCGTATAGAGATGTTCGGCGACCTCCCGGGGATAATCGATTCCCTGCGATTCAAAAAAAGAATAAATAATCTGTGCCGTGGCCGCAACATTCTTGTCGACAATATTAATATCCGCAAAATTGGTGTTGTCCCGGTGGTGATCAATGTTGACCATTATCCGCGCAATACTGTCAGAACCGCTCCAGCCGAGACGGTCGGGATTGGAGCAGTCCAGAACAACGAGTACATCGTATGTTTCCGTAGGCTTTTTGCTGCAAATGACAGCGGAATTGTGAAGGAAGGAGAAGCGTGCCGGCAGCGTATCGTGATTGTAAATAAAAACCTTTTTACCGCTGCTGCTCAGATACCAGTACATGGCGAGTTGTGATCCCACACAATCCCCGTCCATGGAGACATGCGATGAGAGCAGGAATGAATCATTATTGTCGATTACCGTCGATAATTCAGCCCAGGTCATTGTGAATATCCCGCAGAAGTTGGTCAACCCGGTATGCTTTGTCCGGCGACTCGTCGAATTTGAAACAGAGTTTCGGCAGCCGCCGTGTCGATACCCGGGATGAAACGATTTTCTGAATAAACGCAGCCGCATTATTGAGAGCGGCCAGCGCATTCTCCTTATCGTAATTTTCCGATTGCATATTTATAAAAACAGTAGCATTGCGGCTGTCCGGCGACACGGTAACATCGGTAATTGTCAGCAGAGATGGAATGCGTGGATCACGTATCCTGGTTGAAATGGCTGCGCCGATTTCCCTGTGAAGAAGTTCTTTGAGTCGGTGGTTATGATACTGCGGTGAACTCATTGTGCCGGTCCGGATTGATTGTCGGGAGAGGCCTTCAGGCTGCCGGGTCAGGCTTGCAGCTTGCGGGCGATTTCTACTTCCTCGTATGTTTCAATTCTGTCGCCGACTTTATAATCCGAGCATTTTTCGAGAGTAATGCCGCATTCATAGCCGGCCTGCACCTGTTTTACATCATCCTTGTGCCGCCGGAGCGAGGAAATCACCGCATCTGCAATCTCGACGTCGTCGCGGATGATTCGGGCTTTTGAGCCGCGGGTTACCGTGCCGGAGGTTACCATGCATCCCGCTACAATGCCGATTTTTGAGATTTTAAAAACCTCCCGGATTTCTATGGAGGAAAGGACGTTTTCTTTGATTTCCGGTGCGAGCATGCCCTCCATTGCCGATTTAATCGCATCGACCGCTTCGTAAATAATCCTGAATGTGCGAATATCGACGCCTTCTCTTTTAGCAAGCTCTCGAATTTTTGTGTTCGGACTGAGATGGAAGCCGATAATGATTGCGTTTGATGCAGCGGCGAGCATGATGTCGGCCTCATTTACTGCACCGACACCCTTGCGGATTACATTGACCCGTATTTCATCATTACTGAGCTTGATACATGATTCAGCGAGTGCTTCAACCGAACCGTCAACATCACCTTTGACAATAAGGTTGAGCGATTGCACGCTGCCCGCCTTGATTTGTTCGTACAGGTGGTCGAGCGAGACGGTTCCGATTTTACGCAATTCCCGTTCTTTCTGGGCGAGCCGGCGCCGGGCGCTTATTTCGCGCGCCTGCTTTTCATCCTCAACAACCTTGAATGTATCTCCCGCCTGGGGCGTTCCGGTCAGGCCGAGCACGACGACCGGTTGTGATGGACCAACGCTGTCAATGGAGGCCCCGCGCTCATTGAAAAGGTCGCGAACCCGTCCGTTGTGAATACCGGTGACAAACGGATCACCTTTATGCAGCGTACCTTTCCGTACCAGGACGGTTGCAATGGCGCCTTTTCCTTTGTCAAGTTCAGATTCGATCACAACCCCGGTTGCTTTGCCTTCCGGTGTCGCCATGAGTTCCAGCATTTCAGTCTCAAGGGCCAGTGTTTCAAGGAGCTTGTCGACCCCGCTGCCAGTTTTCGCTGAAATCTCGATACTTGATAT
>WJKA01000343.1 GCA_014729375.1 Chitinivibrionales bacterium | reverse complement strand
CGAAAACAGCTCCACGGAAACACACACGTATTTGCGATACAGTACACTAGTGAAGATTTCCGGGAATAGTCGAGGTTGATAAACTATTTGTAAAAGAACATTTCAAGTGCGCTTTGGAATTTCCGGCGGCATTCTGCAATTTTTCTGGTGTTTTTGCTCACTGCGCCATCTGGACCAGCGGGTTTTTCCAGGTACAAATTTCTGTTTAATTCTATCTGCACCCAGGGGATGGGATTATTTCCGTATGTTTGAACGATGTAACCCCCTGAAAAAGTGTCGTTTACATTAATATCTTCCTCGTTGATACTAAATGCCTGTGCAAGGCATCTTCGTACTTTCAGCAAAATACTGCGCGGGCACCTTGTGTTATTGCAATTACTTATACAGAGAGCGGGGCGCTTTTGTCCCTGTTTTTTATCAACTGGGGGAGCGAATTCCGCCATTGTGTGGCAGTCAATACCCAGTTTCAGTTGAGCGGCATTTTGTTTTATAGAATCTGTAATTTGCTGGTGATAGGGAAAATAGGAATTTTCAAGCAATGTCTGCACGGTCGCCTTTCCAGGTCTTTTTGAATCATCATATACTGGTTTTCCGTAACATGTAGTATGTTTCACAACTCCATCATGGCCAAAGTCATCAAATGCGCGGTTTACATCAACAATTGCCCGGGCTGTGCGGGCGATAATTATATGCTGAGCATACCCGTAAAGATCAAACAGCTCGGCGGCAAACGTATCGCCGTCTACCAGGATGTCATTATGTGAGATGCAAACGTCTTTTTCGATCTCCGGGGGGATTGCCGTTCCTCCATGAGGAATAGAGATCAGGACTGGAAGGGGCTTTTTCATATCCCGCCAGCGGTTCCGTCACGACGTATTTCCGCAACCCCCTGGAATTCGCCTCCGGATTTTGCGGCCGCATGGACTGCGCCAAGGTAAAACGCATAGGGCTCTCGTATGTCAATTCTGTAGCCTTTTGCCAGAAGGTATTCAGTGACGCCTTCCGGGAAGCGGTCTTTTTCAATGCTGATTCTTCCACCAAGTGAGCAATGGAGCCGCGGCGCGACCATAGCGTCATACAGCGACATTTTTTCATCGATTACATGGATAAGAAACTGCGCTAAACAGGAAAATATTCTTCCGCTCCCCGGAGATCCGAGGGCCATCCACAGGTCTTCTTTTTTGAACACCAGTGAAGGCGCGACAGATGCCCAGGGGACCGCGTTCGGACGAAGGTAATAGGGGTTCCGGGGGAGCTTGTATTCAAAATCATACATATAATTGTTGTACAGGAACCCAAGTCCTGCTGCCGCGGCTTTGCTTCCGTATACGCGCTCTATGGATTGAGTAAGGCTGACGGCCATATTGTTTTTGTCAATGACTGAAAGGTGGGTTGTTTCGCCGGAAATCTCATCCTCGGTAATAAGCGATGGAAGAAGGGTTTTGTCGACGGCCCTGCTGATCCCGGCAATGCATTCCCGGGCATATTCCCGGTCGAGCATGTCCTTTTCGTGGTGCTGAGCATAGAAATTGGGATCATAGGGTCTGTCGGACCTTTCAAGCAGTGTTCTGCGAAAGATTTCAGCAAGGATATGCAGTCTCCTGCGGTCTGTATCTTTCAGAAGTTTTGCAGGGATAGCATCGGTCATCATAAGAGCGAACAGCAATGACCTTCCAGCGCCGGGCGGCGGCATTGAATAAATCCGGTATTTCCTGAATCCCCGTCGCAGCGGCTTTCTGATAATTGGCCAGGGAATGAGTGCAAGGTCATCATAGCGAAGCAGTCCGCCGTTTTCCCGCATATCGGCATCGATCTGTTTGGCAATAGAGCCGGTATAGAATTCCTCTATACCTTTCCGGGCGAGCGTTCGCAAGAGCATGGCCAGATCATCCTGCCTGAAAATTGAGCCGACAGGCCAGGGGGCGCCGTTTTTCAGAAAGTGGTCATAGCCGGAGCGGGATTCAATTTTTGCGAAATTCCCTATTTGTTCTGATTGCAGACGATGTTGAAGGGGGGTGATCTTGTATCCGTTCTCTGCAATTGCTATGGCGGGCTCCATAATCTGCTCTCCGGGCAAGGTACCGTATATACGCTGAACATAAGCGAGAGTTGCTGGAGTGCTCGGTACAGTTGATGCTCTGTATCCCAGGGCCCGGTCGGCTTTATAAATTGCACTGACATGAGCAAGTGATGGTGCCCGGGAGGAGCCGTCAACGGCAACGATCTTTTTGCCGTCATAAATAAGCATCATTGTCTGCCCGCCCGCACCGCTTGCCTGTGGCTCGCACACCCCGAGCGTCCACGCTGCAGCGCAGGCTGCATCAACTGCATTGCCGCCTGCTTTCAACATCGCACAGCCGGCATCAGTGGCAAGCGGAAATGCCGTGGATACCATGCCGCCGCCGGAAACAGCATATTTCAGCTTTGTATTTTTCGTTTCACGCGCAGACATCTCTACAGACTAATCCTGTTCTTTTATTGCAGTACGGATTATAAGGGCAAGAAGCGTTGCCCGATCGATCAGGGAATCCCTCACGATGTATTCCACCGCGGAATGATGATCGCCGCCGGCCGGACCAAGCCCTTCAAGAACCGGAATTCCCTTCTTGACATGGCCGATGCATGATGCTGTTGAACGATGGATCGATGCCGCACGAATCTCCAGCTTTTCAGCAAGGCTTTTTGCTTTTTCATAAAATCTCATGGTTTCATCATTTGCCTGAAGCGGCGGAGAGTAGATGTTTCGTCTTACCCGTATCTGCATTTTCGAATCAATACCTTTTTTTGCGATCTTCCTGATTTCTTCATCAAGGACACCAGCCTGTTTTTCATCGCAGAAAAACACGTCAACTTGTGCCCGGGCAAAATCAGTGGATAATCCAAGTACCGTTTTTGCTTCAAGGGAAGTTGGTCTCAATTCAATGCCCGATTCTTCATGAGCAAGCCGCTGAATTGCGATTATTTTCTGCGCCATTGCGCTTATTACATCTGAAGGTTTTGAATCTTCGAGACTTTTCGGATGTGAGATTATTATGGAATAGCCAGCCACGCCTCCACATGAAGTAACAATACCGCCGGCCCTTCCGCCATATTTCAAGCCGGCAACGTATTTTGATTTTGCCGAAAAATCTGTTATAAGTTTTCCGCTGTATTTCCCTCCCAGCGTGTCGTCGGTAATGAGAAGGATGCCGCACCGTACCTTTTTAAGGCGCCTGGTAAACCGGAGGGCCTGCAAAGCACCGAGCATGACCGCCAGCCCGCCCTTACTCTCCGCGACGCCCGATCCGTAAATGCGCCCCCGGGCTTCGCGATAAGGGACCCGCTCGGAATACGCGTATACCGTGTCAAGGTGTCCCAGAACAAGTATGTCGGTAGCGGTATCATCATGATTGGAAAAATAGAGGATATTGCCGACTTCGGTTTGCGGAAATACCCGGCGCTCAAAGCCCAGGTGTTTCAGCCGGGCAGAAACCCAGCTCCCCAGTGAATTGACACCTTCAGTATCGTTCACGTTTGTGTCAATGCGGGTCATGAGTTTGACATTGTCAAGGATCGTTGAGATGTTTCCGCGGACATGGCTTCGAAGTCGCACCCGGAGCGGCATCGATTCATCAGCAGCTTGAACGCCGTCCTTTTCATTTCCGTTTCTGAATTGCTGTCCGAAATACCGTATTGCCGCAACCTCAACGATGCGATTAATAAGTGTATCAAATGAGTATCCTCTTTTATTCGCGGCATGGATATATGATCCTGTCATTCCCAGGCTGGCCATGGAATTGAGCTCAAGAATATTTGTCTGGTTATTTTTGCCGATTCTGAAATCTATACGGGCGAAATCAAGTGTGCCCAGCGCATAAAATGCCTCGCAGGCAAGTCGTTGAAGTTCATCGCGCAGGTCTTCAGAAATTTTTGCAGGACATATCTTGTCTACTGGCGCCTGCATTTTGGCATCATGGCTCTGAAAAGCTTCTTTATTACCGCTGAAATTAAATTCAACGACCGGAAAAGTCTCAAGCTCGGATCCGTTCCCCAGCAACCCTACTGCAAATTCTCTTCCTGCAATAAACTCCTCAACAAGTGCCTGCTGCTTGTATGCATCAATGATACTCTGGACCGCCTCCAGAAGTTCATCTGTATCATGCACTACCGTAATACCCATGGAAACAGCTTCCATTTTAGGTTTTACAATTGCGGGAAATACTACAGCACTGGCGAGTTCTCTGTGGGGTGATGAGAAGAGCCAGTAGCGGGGAGTCGGGAGATTGTGCTGTTTGAAAATGATTTTGCTCATGACCTTATCGAGTGCAATTGCATGCGCCTGAGGGCCCGATCCGATATACGGAACACCGAGCATTTCAAGCATTGCCGGTATATGCGTGTACCTGCTCTGACCCTGTATTCCGTAGGCCATGTTGAACACCATCCCCGGTCGTTCACCTTCCAGTACGCTGGGCATGAAATTCCGGAGTTCCTCCGCAACAGTAATATTGCCTTCAATCACTCTGACATTATGGCCCCCTTTTTCGAGGGCAGAGGCAACATTTTCAACGGTTTTCGGATTATAGCGTTCCCTGGTCTGCGGGCCGAATATTTCAATGACATCATCGGCTTGAACAATATGTTTATTGTAAATTACGGCAATTTTCACACGGTATCTTTCATGCAATGCTTTGCTGAGTTACCACAAGAAATAATCAGGCTTCCCTGTTCCATGATGCAAAACCGGGCAATACGAATTAAATTGTATAGGAACTACGCAGATTCCTACAGACGATTTATGCTGTCATGCCGGCGAACCCGAATTACATTGTACATACAAAATCGAAGCAGCAGAGACGGTCATGCCAGTCTCTGCTGCAAAAAGCGGGCTATCTCCGTACAATTTCACTTTTCTTCAGATTCATACGTGTCTTCATATGTCTCCTCTTCATCGCTTTCATACATTTCTTCGCCTGATTCTGAATCATCACCATCGATTTGTGTGTCTTCAAAATCATCCTTGGAATCATCCCAGTGCGCGTCGTCGCTTTCACTATCAGAATCTTCAGTTCCGCTTTCTTTTCCGGAATAGTCTTCTTCCCCGGAACTGAGTTCGGGATCGGTGTCGGAATCAAGCAAAATTTCATCTTCACTGCTTTTTGCCTGGAGCCCGCCGGACTGGAGTGCGCATATCGCCATCAGAGCTAGTACGGCGATATAGTTTTTCATAGGACCTCCTTGTTAAATGGGTAGATTGTGTGTTTCTATTATGCAATAAGCAGATTCAGGATTCTTCAATCTCGTCGATTTCATCATACCGCTCTCTCATCAGACAATCGGCATCGTGGCCGTCAGACCGTCCGCAGAACTCGCATTTTTCAGGAAACATGTCTTCATCTTCTTCATCGTCAAAACGCAATTCTCCGTATGACATATCATGTGTCCTTTTAAAGTTGATTGCCAGGAAAATCCATTACAGTGAAAGCAATATTTGTGCCGGTTCGGCGACCCGGAAAACAGTGCAATTTCGTGCATGTCGGGTATATTGCCGGAATGGCGGAGGAAATTCGGAACTGAGGATTCTTAAATCAGGAGGTTGGTATCCGCCGTTTGAATTCTTCTTTTCTGATACCGTGTTTTTGAAGCAGCTTGTGAAGCTGCCGGGTACTGATACCTGCCGTTCGGGCGGTCTTGTCGATCCTTCCCTCGTACTTTGCAAGCAGTTCTTTCAGGTAGTTTCTTTCGATGTCCGCATAGCTTGCCTTGCGTACTTCAGCGAGCGTAAGGGTTGTATCAAAGGGTATCTCTGCAACAGGTTTTCCTTCGGTGAACAATTCTTTCGGGAAGCTTTCCGGGGTAAGCATTGATGTTGTTTCTATGAGGCAGGCGCGTTCTATGAGATTTTCGAGTTCTCTGATATTCCCCGGCCAGGAATAGTGCTTGAGTGCGTCCAGGACCTCCGGATGCACATCGTGAATATTTTTCATGTGGGTTTTGTTAAGGCGAAACAGAAATTCATCAACGAGATACGGAATATCTTCGGTGCGTTCTCTGAGTGGTGGAAGTTCGAGTGGAAATACATTAAGCCGGTAGAACAGGTCACGTCTGAACTCATTTTGTTCGATCAAATTTTGCAGATTTGCATTAGATGCTGCAATTATGCGCGCGTGGGTGGAGATATCGCTCTCTCCTCCGATTCGCTGGAAGAATTTTTCCTGAAGCACGTGAAGAAGCTTGATTTGTGCAGCAAGAGGCATTGTCGCAATTTCATCCAGAAAAATGGTACCGTCGGTAGCAATTTCGAATTTTCCGAGTTTTCGTTTAACTGCCCCTGTAAACGCGCCCTTTTCATGGCCGAAAAGCTCGCTTTCAATGAGGTTTTCCGGTATCGCACCGCAGTGAACACTGATAAAAGGCCTGTTTTTCCTGGGACTGTGCGAATGGATCAGCTTGGCGATAATGCCTTTACCCGTTCCTGTTTCTCCTGTTATTAAAACAGTCGTACCAGTGGGGGAGACTGATTTTACTTTGTCAAAAACAGTGCGCATTGTATTGTTTTTTGTGCTGACTATTCGCAGCGAATCAGTATCCCAGAATTGGTCCCGGAAATAATCGAGCTCAAACTGCGCCCGGGTAGCTTCAAACGCACATTCAACAACATACCCTGCCTCCTTTTTATCGAGAGGAAATACGAGATAATTGCTTGCTCCTGCCCGTACGGCGTCAACTGCTTTGCGTATATCCTCCTGGTCGCACAGGATGATAATTTCTATTGAGGGTGCTCTTTGAAGGAACGGCCCGAGCAGTTTTACGTTCCGGCCGGCTTGTGCATACGCGGCATTCATCCGGTGAAGCATCCTGATGTCAATAAACAGGAGCTCGTATCGTTTTTTTTCGAGCAGCAGCAATGAATCGGAAGGCTCCGTGGAAACGTCGAGGCTGTATTCCTTCTGTAAACAAGAATCGAGCACTGCAAGGGCTTCGGTGTTCCCGGTACAGAGTAAGGCGTATTTCATCGTGTGATTATCCTGAAACAGGGAGCCGGAAATGCGTTGCACGGCGAATCGGGTTCGGCCTGCCTGATAATTCCATATAAAATATACTATTGTAATTGCACGGCTTTTTATTTATTCGCGCTGCAGATATCTCTTGAAATATTCAATTGTTTTCTGAAGGCCATCTTCTAAAACTGTATGCGGTTTCCACTGCAGTGCAGAGCGGGCCAGGCTGATATCCGGCTGTCGCTGTTTCGGATCGTCGGACGGGAGTTTGCTACAGATTATTTTCGATCCGGAGCCGGTCAATTCAATAATTATTTCGGCAAGCTCCCGTATGGTTGATTCGCGTGGATTACCGATGTTGACAGGTCCGGTGAACGAATCTTTATTCATAAGTGAGATCGCGGCATCGATCAGATCGTCAACATAACAGAATGATCTTGTCTGGGAACCGTCACCGTAAATCGTGATATTTTTTCCTTTGAGTGCCTGAACAATGAAATTGGACACCACGCGACCGTCATGGGGATTCATCCGCGGGCCATATGTATTGAATATGCGCATAACCCTGATATCAACATCATTCATGCGGTGGTAATCGAAAAACAGTGTTTCCGCCACCCGCTTTCCTTCATCATAGCACGACCGGACGCCAATGGGATTAACATTTCCCCAGTACGATTCCTTTTGTGGGTGGATTGTGGGGTCGCCGTATATTTCAGAGGTTGAGGCCTGGAGAATCCGTGCTTTGACCCGTTTGGCAAGTCCCAGGCAGTTTATTGCCCCCATTACACTGGTTTTTATTGTTTTTACGGCATTGAATTGATAATGGACAGGTGAGGCCGGGCAGGCAAAATTATAAATCCGGTCTACTTCAACAAAAATCGGTATGGTAATATCGTGGCGAAGCAGCTCGAAATTATGAGAATCCATAAGGTGCTCGATATTTTTTTTGCAGCCGGTGAAATAATTATCCAGGCAGATGACATCATGGCCATCATAAACAAGCCGTTCGCAGAGGTGTGATCCCAGAAATCCCGCGCCGCCGGTAACCAGTATTCGGTGCATTCAGATAAATTCCTTTCGTATTTAAAATCAGATTATAAATTTATAAGTATTTGCCTGTCAATACATTGCCGCTTTTCCAGAAAAATAATATCACTATGTGTCTGCAAATGCTATATTTATTACTATGAAGGCGACAAAGAACTGGGGCCTCTGTTTCTGCAACTGCGGTCAAAGCATAAAACCCGGTGATGAATTTGTTATTGTTGATGGCGGCATGTACCTTGCCGGCCATGAAGTAAAAGCAACCCGGAATATGCCTGCTATTAAATCCGGGTCCTCCACTAAAAAATCTTCAAAAAAGAGCTCTTCAAAGAAATATCTGAGTGATTTACCCCTTTTCAGTCCGGATAATCGCGATTAATTGAAAAAAAACAATAAAAAAATTTTCCAAGATTGCCTTTTGGGGGCCATAAACAAGGAAAATCAAAAAAAAATCAAAAAAATAAAAAAAAACTCTTGACTCTGATACTGTTCTGTGGTATTATTATAGTAAGCCTACACCACTGCCATAGCACCAGCACGTCTGTTCTTGTAACACTCCTTTCTAGCCGGCCGTGAGACACAGCACTCACGGCCGATCTTTTTTCAAACAGCCAGTTTGCGGGCTATTGAACAGGATTATCAGAAAGCCTGGTATGTCTTGAAAGAAAGTGTCCGTCTTCGCTTACAAACTTAAGCCTTTGTCTTCAATTTGAGCCTATGCAAAGAGCTTCGGCTTCACTAGTCAGCTCTACAAGTCGGCGTGACAGGATGGAATATTAAGCCGAGCAAAAAGTATGCTTTTCCAGCAATAATCGCCGCGTCGTTCGACCGTTCTTCTACTGGCCGGTCAATACATGCATTGCCTGGTGGATCGAATCGATAATGTCGCCGGCGATTATACAATATTCTCCCAGACGATTGGAGGCAAAATCCCCTGCTGTTCCGTGGATAAACGCACCCAGGACTGCTGCGTCGGAAGAGCTGCATCCCTGGGCCAGGAGCGAGGCGATTATTCCACTGAGGACATCGCCTGAACCCGCAGATGCCATACCTGAATTTCCCCAGGGGAGAATGCTTGCCTTGCCGTGAGGATCGGCAACTATCGTTGGATTGCCCTTCAGAAGAATAGTCATTTTGTATTCCAGAGCTTTTTTCTTTATTTCATTTATGATTTCAACAGGGTTTGACGGCAATTTTCCGAATAATCGGGTCCATTCGCCTTTATGG
>WJKA01000342.1 GCA_014729375.1 Chitinivibrionales bacterium | reverse complement strand
GCTAGGCCAGTAAACCGGACTATCCCAGGCATGACCGGCTTCCGAATGCTTCGTGCCGGGCCCAAGCATGTAGTCACCCATTTCAGACGGGTCGTGTGACGTAACTATCGGCGCTCTGCCCGTACGGTTAAGAAATCCAACAAAGAGCTTTTTGCTGATATTCTGGCCTTTTATATATTTAAGCCGCACAGTATCTCCTACCTGGGCATATACCGGCATAAACTGCTCCGAAGGCAAAACCGCCTTTACTTCAAGGTTGCCGATATCTTCTGGCGATTCCTCAATGCAAATATGTACTTGAAGATTTGAATTATAGTCCTTGACCCAGGTACAATTATTTTGCGAAAATCCCCCAATTGCAAACAATAATGATGCAATTGCCGCTACGCTTAAAAGCTTGCAGATGCTCATAAAACCCCCCTCTTGATTTGATAAAATCTGATCTCGGATCAGATGAGAAAAAAAGAAATAGAAAATTACTGATCAACTATTTGAAAGAAGTGGATAAAATCGAATATTTGCCTCCTTTCTGCAGAAAAACAGTTGTTAGTTTGCCTGTGCCCAATATTCTGAACATGCAATGAAAATGCATTGAAAAACAGCAGCGTGCTGCGCGCATAATCGAATAAAACGCATCTGTGCTTCCCTGGAATGACTTTTTACTGAACTTAAAATGCACTCGGCAGGGAAGTGCATCATGAAACAAAGAATAAGTTAAAAAGAATATACAGAATTTCTATTAATTATTCTACCGAAAACACTTAAACCAGTTTGCGCATTGTTGCATGCTGTTGCATTTATTTGCTGATATTTTCAAAAGCGGCCAAATAGCAATAATTTTGCAGGATTGAACCCTGAATTCCTGAATTTATGAGGCATAATAACATATACAAAAAATCTATCATCTGAAAAAGGGTTCCTGCAATGAAATGGAGGTGAAATGCTCTGAAAAGCTTCGGAAGGGGCGGATGAGGGGCTCCTTCCTGTCGCTTACATAGCCTCTATCAATCAATAAAAGTATGTATAATATCTTATAACAATAATAGTTCAAACAAAACTGTTACAGGTTGATAAATATGACATGTTTTTGTATGTTTCTGACTATGCAATAACGCTGCTATACATTTGTATGGATATTGAATCTATGATTAACCGGAAGCATTCAGGTATCTGAGAAGGGGGGTACTATACACTGAAGATTAAAGATTATTTCGGTAATGCTGCAAAAAGAATAAACAATAACACTTAAGATTTGCAAAAGGGGGTTCTAATGCAAAAATCAAATTTATTAACAGCTTGCATATTCATGGTATGTTTTATTGCAGGGACACTATTCGCACAAGACTGTCCATGGTTCGATTCAAACAACAGCAATGAACGGTATGCTGTTTGTGCGGAACCGTCACCTGTCGATATCGGCAATAATATATACGAAGCATATGAGCCGGACGCATATTCAATAATACCTTGTCAGGTAGGTGATACTGTGACGATTAAATTTGTTGTAGGGAAGGATTCGGATAAGCATTTTTTCTTCGGGCATATGACACGCAATGTTCCGAAATCGGTTGGAACCGATGTTGCCAAAGCTTCCGACTATTTCTTTACCGATGTTAATGCCGGGCACTTTCGAAACAGGATCGCCTGGCCGTATGGCGAAGAAGGCTTCCGACTGAATGAGGATGTAACCATGCAGGAGACAGGATTCAGTACCGATTATGAAAATCTGGTTACATTCAAAATAATCGTTCCAGCAAAAGGTGGCATATCCGAAGACAACTGGGATATGACCGAATATCCGATGTGGATTGCTGTATCGCAGTATCATAAAGATTCTCCTTTATATTATTGTCTTGATGCCACCGGCAATACAACCGCTGCTCAGAAAAGAATGGGAACAGAAAGCGCTCCGCTTACTGTCGCCCGAAGCGCAACCGGTGTATCGATTGAGCTGCCGAACCTGATCCGTTCAACGATCTCGGTGAATTCGATTGACGGCAAGACACTGTTTCACCAGACCCGGACGCAAGGGGCAATCACAATTCCGTTTCAATCACTTGCTTCAGGCATGTATATAATCAATGTGACAAGTGATCACTATCAGGCCGCACAAAATCTGATGGTTCCCTGATGACAGATCTTTTTTTGGTTCAGGAAAAAGAGCGGCAGTGAATTTGTTTCTCTGCCGCTTTCGCTTTAAATCCCGCCAAAACTTGTGTCTATAGTCATTTCCCGCAACTGCTTCGCTCCATAACAAGTCCGTCAATGTCAACCACGTTCTTTTTGCGCAGCGTGCGAATGGATCCGGGGCGGAGAATGGAGTTGATACAGGCATGGGCCAGTGCGAGGTGATTGAAATTGTATGACGAGAGTTGATTGCGAAGCGCCTCGCTGCTGTCATCAAAACCGATCACCGATATTTTTCCGGGCACCGGCACATGCTTCCGCTTGCAGAAGTCAAGGGCCATGACGGCGACCAGGTCATTGGCGCCTATCCAGGCGGTTATTTCGGTGCGGGTAAGCGCCCTGTCAAACAGCGGTTCCAGTTGACTGCGAATTTCAGCGCGGGGCATTCCGATATAATCGAGCACTTCTCTGATGAGCGGTTCGAAATGATACTGGTATGATGCAGGAATATTGCTCATCCAGGATTTTGCCATATCGGCAAAAGTCATGCTATGCCGGCGGGTTTTGGGCACCTGCGCATAGTCCGATTCTGCGATGAAATTGTCGAGCGTAAAGGGAGTGACCGAACAGCCTTCTCCTGCCCGCGAATATTGGTCGATAATGCCCGCAAGACGGTTTTTTGACCATTGTGCCGCGTGGAAAGGCGAAAAAAATGCACACTGCTTGTGACCTTTGCTCAGAAGATACCGGGCGCACAGTGTTCCAGGCTTTTCCGAAATTACGGAAACGAACCTGGTTATATCGGAACGCGGGGCAAGCGGACGCGGCAATTTCCATCCTCCAATATCATCGATTACCGCAATCGGCTTTTTAAATGAATAGAGCATGGCGATGACGTCTTCAGGTCCGTGTTCCTCTCCCAGATAGAGATAAATATATCCTTCGGTTGTATGGCTGCTGAGCGACAAGGGGGCGCCTTTCAGGGAGAAAACGAGTTTTTTCTTGTCGTAATAATAGGTGATAACATCAAGATTCACTCCCGATCGTGCACATTCAAGCTCAAGAAGGCGCACGAAATTTTCATCGAGCGCACCGAGATTGAGATTCCCCTTAATGTCGCCCGCGCCGATCAAGGTAATTGAGGCGTAGTTTCTCCCGCGCGATACTGCTGGAATGGCATAGCCGTTTCCCTGCCGGACCAGCATGCCTTCACCTTCAAGCGAAGAGAGTGCCTTTTTCAAAGTTTTGAATGAGGTTGAATATCGATACTGAAGCTCTTTGCATGACGGCAGCAGGGGAGCGGGGGAAAATGCGCCGGTTATCAGGTCTTTTTCGATTTGTTCCTTTACCCGTTCCCAGGTATAGACATCAGGGGGGATTTTAAAAGGGGACGTATCACCGGCTGCGGTATCGGAGTGTTGCGTGTAAGGGTCCGGCACCCTGGTTCGTTGCCCCCGGACACCTTCCAGAATGCCGCGATCTTTCAGAAGCGAAACCGCACGTACCATGGTTACCGGTGAGACGCCTGCCAGGCGCGCAAGCGCTTTGATATTCGGAAGCCGTGAGCCGGGAGGGAACTTTTTACCGGCAATGGATTGCCGGATCCAGGTGCATGCTTTTTGTATGGCAGGTTTGCTCGTGTCGGAGTGGTTCACAATTAAAGCTTATCCTGTGCGGATCAAATAGTTGTCGGGTGATAAAATTTTTTGATGATTTTATCCGATGTGACTATCGGTGAATTTTCTTTTTGTGCAGTAGCGACAACAATTCTATCCACAGGATCGCGGTGTTTCCAGTCAAGTTCAAGCGAGGTGAGAATTATGCCGATGTCCGGTGCAACGATCCTGACATGCGTATTGCCGGCATAAAGACCGGCAAGTTCGTTTACGCTTATCGGTATTTCAAGCTTTCCCTTTTTGACCTTGATATCGATTTCCCAGAAACACATGCTGTTTATAATCAGGTGGGAGGCACTGTCCAGTTTTGAAAGAGTGGAAGGAGTAAATTTATCTCTGCTGAAAGCCATCCATAGGACCGCGCACGTATCGAGGACCATCACGCCAGGTCCCCCCATTCACCGGTTTCCGGCCCATCAACCGGTGCATGATAGATCGCTTTGCCCTGATACCGGGCAAATGTTTCCTTGAGCTTTGCTTCTTTCTTTAAGGGAACAACTTTCAGCACCGGCTTTCGGTGATCGGTGACTATAAGTTCTTCACCCGTCTTTTCTACATTCCGGAAATATTCCAGCATGCGGTTTTTCAGAACCCCTTTGGATACGGTGATCATACGGACTCCCAGTAAAATGGCTATAAACATGGCTATAGATAAAATATACCTCATATCGCCATCCTTGTCAACAAATGATCGGGGACGGACGAACTTTTGTACCTTTGCCCGATCATGATTCGGGCGTATTGGTTCCTGAAAAATATATTAATTAAATTAGTATGTCAATAAAAGCAATTTGAATGCAGGGTTTTACCTTCCTTACTTCCCTATATTTCCAACAGATGAAATCAAACCATTACCCAAGGGGAGGATCGCATGTTCTGCAACTATGCTCAACTACCAATATTGCGCAGTGTGTTTCTCACTGTGCTTACTGCCGGATTTTTTCTACATTCCTATGCCGTATCATACAGCGGCTATGTGACCGATAAATCAGGTTCCGGGGTACAGGGAGCGACAGTAAGCCTTTGCAATACAGATCTTTCTGCAACCACCGATGCCTCCGGCTTTTTTGATTTATCCGGCACGGCAACCCGTCAGGGGATGAATCCCGCGGCCGCACCATTGCACAGCTCTGCTCCAAAGCTGCACATTACCGATAATGCGCTGATTATACAAACGCATCATGCCGGAAAAAGCACGGTATATTTATACAATCTAAAAGGTGCTCTTGTTATCCGCGCGCAATCCGGCAACTCGTCGGTTCGAATTCCAACCACATCTTTATCCGGCGCCTTTTTGCTTTCCATATCTTCCGGCCGGGCAACATTTACCACCCAGTCGCCGCTGATTGCAGTTGGCGGGAGAATCACTAACCGGAATGTCCGTTTTTCTTTATCCGGAAATGAAGCGAATGGTTCCGCCGGCGACGACAACCGTTCGTTAGGCAAAAAACAGGCAATCTCTGCTTTAAGCCGCGCAGGAATCGAGCCGCTGGTATACTACCTTATTGCCGAAAAGAACGGCTACTTCCAGGGCGCAACCGCAATTGTCGGCCCGCAGAGCAGCACTATTTCAATTACGATGATTGATGAGAATACATTCGCCGATTCGATGCCGTTCAAGAATCCTTCACTTCCTGTCGAGGAGCGGATCGATGATCTTCTCGGCCGCTTGACCGATGATGAAAAAATGGATTTTCTTAACGGCGCTCATCCTGCAATAGACCGTCTTGGTTTATCAAAATTTCCGATTGAATCCGAATGGGTTCACGGCAAGGCGCATGGTGTAGCAACCACTTTTCCTCATTCCATTGCCATGGCGGCCACCTGGGATACCGAAATGATGCGGCGCGTGGCTGAGGCGATTTCCGATGAGGGCCGCGCTTTCGCAAACAAGGATAACTGGAGAGAACAGGAGGATATCGCCATTACACCGTTCAGCCCGTTAGGCGATCTTGCTCGCGATCCGCGGTGGGGACGGACCCAGGAGACCTACGGCGAGTGTCCGTATCTTGCCTCCCGCTTCATGGTTGCGTTTGTTGAAGAAATACAGCGGGTATGCGGAGGCTACAATAAAGCAGCGGCCATGCCCAAGCATTTTCTTTCCGCGGGTCCCGAAGCCAGTCGCCATGGAGGAGATGCTATAATCGGTATCCGCGATCTCTGGCAAACCTATATGCCGGCATATAAAGCGGCATTTGTGGAAGCCGGTGCATATAATTCCATGTGCGCGTTTTCTAAACTCAATGGCGAGCATGCCTGTGCCAGCTCGTTTCTGCTTACCGAAGTGCTCAGGAACCAGTGGGGAATGCGTGGGTTTGTGATCTCAGATTGCGGGCCGAATACGTTTTCATACGAAGCCGGATGTGATGCAATCTGCAACGGCTATTCTCTTCCAGTGGCGCCACCGACCCCTGCACAGCTCGATCAATCGGTCCGCCGCGTGCTCCGGGG
>WJKA01000341.1 GCA_014729375.1 Chitinivibrionales bacterium | reverse complement strand
GTTGCCGAAAAAACTTCTATCCCGCTTATTCCTCCTGGAAAGACCCCGGCCGACAAACCACGATTGGGGTTCCATTTCCTGTGCCCGAAAGGAACCGTGCGGGAAGAATTAATGGCGTCGAGCGAAAGCATTCTTCCCTCACCCTCGACCTGAGCGGCCAATTGATGGAGAATTTCCTCCAGATTTGTGTAGCCGTCACCGTCATCGTCTTCACTATGGTTTTGAGGTACATCAAATGGACGGGTGGCGCCGACAATAGGCGGCATACCGTTGTCGGGGAGCTGATTGAGACTGTCGATTATCATACCCGTCCTGGTAACGACTTCCTTTATTATGCGTTTATCGGTCGAATCACCGTCGATGGGCCGGAACCCGGCATTATTGAGAACATACCGGTAGGTTTCCTCGGCCGGTACGACAGTCATGGGTTCACACCAGGCGGCGTCCTGCGGGGTGGCGGCGCTGTACTCAGGCGGAATTGGCGGTTCGCCGTCAAAACGCGGTGGATACCAGTCGGGATGCGAGGTATAGAGGAAATTGGTGTCTCCAACGTTGTCGGCAACATAGATACTGGTGCCACTCGATTGCAAAGCTCCTTCAAAACCGATAAGGCAATCCTTTACAAGTCGAGTTTTCGTCCCCGATTTCAACACGTTACCGATCAGACTGCTTTTCACCGCTCCGGAGCCGCAAAAGGAGCTTTCGGTTATAACCATGGCAATTTCACCGGGATTGTATACCACATTATTGACTATCTGAGATGAAGTATGTCCTTTTATGGCGGGATTCCTGTCCCAGTTATCGGAAAACAGACATGCTTTGATGGTAATGTTCTGCGATCCGTCACCAAGAAGAAAACCTTTTGAATGGCATTTTTCTTTGTGGATATTTGCGCACATCAGGGCTTCGGCAATAATACAGTTACTCATTGTGATATCATGGGTAACGCCGTCGCAATTAAAAGTCCAGGTACTGATAGTTTTATCTGTGGCCCAGGAGAACGAACAATGATCAATAACGATATTTGCGGCATTGGAACCGGCGCTTCCAAGAAATACGATACCATCCCCGGAATTGCCCTGTCCCGGATGATCTCCCAGCCTGACGGCAATGTGCCGGATGAGAATATCATGGGTGGTGATAAAGAACCCCGACCCCAGTATGGTGATACCGGGAGAAGGCGCGGTCTGCCCCGCAATGGTACAATAGGGATCGGTGATGTCGTAGAACCGGGGCCCGCCGGCCCGTGCGTCAATAACACCGCCCACTTCAAATACAATCGTTCGTTTCCCCGGAGTACTCACCGCTTCCTTGAGCGATCCCGGTCCGTCGGCAGCAAGCGTAGTCACCTTTATGACGGTCCCGCCGCGGCCGGCCGGGGTTGTACTGCCAAACCCTTCGGCGCCGGGAAAAACCGGAATCTCCCGGCCAAAGGAAAAGGCATATAAACCTGACAGAAATATAGTCATAAGCATCCCCGCAGCAATCAATGAGGGCTCAGGAACAAACTGTCCTGTTTTCCGGCGGAATGTGATGTTTGTTTTATGCATTGCAGACTCCTCCCAACAGGGTAAAAGACATTTCTCACCGTTCCTTCAATGGTTGTACCATCCATGATGATAGCAATATCAGGAGAATCTGCAAAAAAATCAATTGAACAGATTCTCACAATATTATATTATCTATTTAAAGCTATTCAATATAGAGGATTGAGGATGGCACTCCAAAAGAGCCAACGAAAGCATTCGGCGCCGGCGGGCCACATTGCCCTGCATTATCTGAAAACATTGATAGACGAACTTCCCGCCGAAGAGAAGAAGCTTCCCCCGGTTGCCGAAATGGCCCGGGCCGCCGGCGTCTCCATTCCAACGATGTCCAAGGCAATCCAGGCCTGCAAAAAGTCGGGCCAACTGCTCTGCACCCCGGGACAGGGGATCTTTGTCGCAAGAGCGATAGAAGGCAGTGGCGGTTTATATTCAGTTGAAAAATCAGTGTCGTTCCGATTCAGGGCAAAACAAACCTGGATGCGGGTAAGCGAGGAAATCGAAAAGTGCATTCTGAATGGTGAATTTCGCTCAGGAATGCCCTTGCCGATATATAAAGAACTCCGGCGTCGCTTCGGGGTTTCATATGCAACCCTGAGAAAAAGCCTCCAGTTTCTCTGCGCTCGGGATGTTCTCCAGCCCTATAAAAAAGGGTATATTGTCCACGGGCCGGGGAAAAGAAAATCATCAGCCCGGATCGCCCTTTTAATGCCTGTTGAACCCAACAGCGTTTTCAGACGAAATGACGGACTTGATACAGAACTCCTTCGTATGATCGAAAAGGCATGTGCAAAAGCGGGAGTGTCATTGCGCTTAATCGGTATATCAGGCGAGGTCCACAATCCCACCTATCGGGACCTGGCGACATCGCGGCCCCTCGACTTATCCACTCTGAAAGGCTCCCTGGGGGTTATCAAGCTGGAAAACCGGGCACGTGAGAAGAGATATTCTCCGGTGATGAACAACCTCAATCAATGGAATACGCCACTTGCCGTTCTGGATATCGCCGGAGAATGGAACCCCCCTTCCACGTTTATTACCAGACCTCACGCAAAAGTCTTCAGAATTTCGCTCTCCCATAAGCCGGGCAAAAACATCGCCCACTATCTCCTCAAGCTTCACCATCGAACGATCGCCTATATTTCTCCTTTTCACCGTTTTACCTGGTCAAAGAAGCGACTCGAGGGTCTCCAAAGCGTCTACGCTGCCGCCGGTATTGAATCTGGTGTCTATGTCTGCACCAGTGAAGCGATTGATTCACGGAATGCTTTTTTCAATCATTTCTGGGAGGGAAAGGCCCTCCCATGGCCGGGGAATACCGCCGGAGACTGGTGGGCAAAATTACCCCTTTCATTCAAGATGCAAAAGGAAAAACAGATCCTCTATGACATCTGCGATTTTTATTCTGAAGGCGCGATCTGCGATTTATGCATCCCCCTGTTTGATAAAGCACTCTCGAACAAAGCGATTACCGCGCTTGTGGCATGCAACGATTCGATCGCCTCAATGGCATTATCCTACTTGAAAACAAAAAACATTGAAGTACCCGAACACCTATCGCTTATTGGATTTGATGACAGCCTCTCCGCCTTTTTCAATCGAATTACTTCCTACAGTTTTAACATTGAAGCGATTGCCGACGCCATGCTTAACTTTCTCCTTCGACCGGATTCCTTTACCGACCGCTACCCCGAAAAGATTATCGACATCGGCGGGGAGATCGTAGTACGAGAGAGTTGCACAGCAATTGAACAGAGTTAAATAGCGACTGCAATATAACACCACACTCTAAGCGTGATATTTCCCTCCTCTTTTGCGATATTGTTATAAAGCATCGTTCATCAACTCACGATGGGGCGAAAAGGAAAAGTTCATTGTACGGCAAAAAAAATTTCATACCAAACAACAGGGAAGCGATATCATGAAATTACCAGGAAAAATCATTTTCTTGTCGGCACTATTGTATTCAGCAGGCCTGGCGGCAGGCGATGCTCTGCCGGTTTTTCCCGGAGCCCAGGGGTTCGGCAGTTATACCCCGGCCGGACGAGGAGGCAGTATAATCAGGGTAACGAATCTCAATGATGACGGCCCCGGTTCGTTACGCGAAGCGGTAGAGCAAGCCGGCCCGCGCATTGTTGTATTTGAAGTTGGCGGCATTATCACGCAAAACGCCTATCTCCACATTCGCGATCCTTACATTACGATTGCTGGGCAGACCGCACCACCGCCGGGAATAACACTCACCGGCCGGCAGGGCATCTGGATTTCCACCCATGATATTCTGATACAGCATATCGCCGTCCGCCTCAGCGACAGCCGGGAACCATGGATATCTTCAGATCAAAAAGAAGAACGGTGCACAATGGTGGCGCACAATCGGCGGGGGGACCTCTATAATGTTCTGTTCGATCATTGCTCTTTTATGTGGCACAACGGAAAGGTCAGCTTGTGGGGAAACTGTGATGAAAACTCTCATCGCGACATTACCTTTTCTCACTGCATTATTGCCGAAGGATTGCAAAATTCTATTCATCACGAAGGGGCCCATTCCAAGGGACTCTTAATCGGTAATATTGTGCGGAAAGTTTCAGTCCTGAGATGTTTATTCTCACATAACTGGGACCGAAATCCTGTTGTAAAAGGGGGATCGCGAGCCGTAATAGTCAACAACATAGTGTACAATCCCGGTTATAATGGAATAATCGGGACCCTGGCAACCTTCTGTGGCGGCATGCGGTCGGTTCGTATGGTAGCAATCGGAAACGTATTGCAATCCGGCGTAAACACCGGGTTGGGAAGCGGGTCACTTGTGGGATTCGACGGCGGCGGAAGTTCGGTGATTTACTATGAAGACAATTCAGCCGACGGAAATTACCGGGCGGACAACGGCGATACGGCGTATATGAGCGAAACCCCGCAGGACGCACTCTGGCACGAAAGCATCAAGATGCTGCCCGTCGAGCACACGCGGAATTGCGTCTTGTCAAATGTCGGCCCACGTCCTTTGGACCGTGATACAGTCGAACGTCGTGTTATCCGTGATGTTGTCAACGGTAGCGGAGAAATCATCGACAGCCCGTCGGAGGTCGGCGGCCTGCCGGACCATACCATGACCAACCGTGTCCTTGATATTCCCTCATCGCCCCATGCGGATGACGATAATGACGGGTATACCAATGTCGAAGAGTTACTCCATGAAATGGCCGCAGAATTGGAATCCCCGTCTTCCTGCACCGACACCGGTCTCAGTATCGGCAGCCGTCAAAAGCTGCCGCATGCCGGTATGCCGAAGATAGTTGTTCAGAAAAAACAGGATACATTCATACTCCGGCTTCCCTTCCCCGAGGCCTGCACTGTTGATATCTGTCGTCTTGACGGCAAGTGCATATACCGAATCCGACGCCAACACAATAAACCGTTGAGTATTGAAGAAAAAATGCTGTGTCCGGGACTGAATATTCTGAAATTCGGCGCCAAAGCAAATTGCACAATCCTGCGATGAAAAACAATTGAGCCCCGAACAAATAAACGATTAAGGGGCAGTGCTGATGTAGAGTCTATCCTCAAATCTCAAACCAGCATCATCCCTGTCTCAACGGCCTGGACGGCTACAGACAAACAATAAACGCAGGGCGGTTCCGCTGCGCTCGGCATTACTACCGGCTTGGCCACAAGCACATTATCTTCGGTAACGTCGCAGTTTATATTTGTTGTAAGAAATGATTGCTCAGTACCTGGCTGTCGCCAAAACATGGGGATATAAGAACCACATGACAAGTAAATGCCTTTTGTTCGGAATACTCCTATACTCCTTTGCCGTTACTTCAACCATTTCTGTAACGTCCGTTTCAGATCAACCTGGTGGGCAAGTCAATATCGGGTTGTTTGGTATGAACCTCAACCTGGTACTCCGAACAGATGTCATTAATGAAACAGAATTTGTTGATGGGCTTTCATATCTTGGTTGTAGCTACGTTCGCTATCATTCAAACCAAATGGTAAGACCTGAAAAATCGCGGACGTGGATTGACAGCACAACTCGAACGTGGAATCCGGGGAAGATCGATACATCGCTTTCGTATCTCCCCTTCCATCCAGAAGTGGCTATCATATCTATTCCACGATGGCCTCGATGGATGGATGTTGACGAGGATTCACGGCTCGACGACGACAAAAAAACCGAGTACGCATCCCTTTGCGCGGAATTGGTCAGAGTTATTAATCGAGATATGAGTAAAAATATTATCTACTGGGAAACTATAAACGAGCTTGAGGGCAGGTACCAGTCTGATATTGAAACGCTTGCAGCGATTAGCAACCAGTGTGCGGATTCGATGCGAGCAGCCGACTCATCAATACGGATTGTCGGTGGCAGCTTTTCGCAGCCCTGGGACGAAACTATCACCAGGTTTATTCAATATGCGGATTTCGATGTATGGGCTCATCATAACTACGCCTCCGGGCACACAGACTGTACATCAGTATCCTATTTCCTGAGCAAAATCCCAGGCATCGTGAGTGGGATTCATAACGTACGGGAAAAGCTGGACAACAAAGGAAAGTCGAATGTCGCAATCTGGCTAACCGAGCACAACCTTTTCTGGACGTGGGAGGCAGATGGACAGAAACTCATGAGATCTATCACCGGTGGTATTTGGGATGCATGGCTTTTAACGGCACTGATGAAAGACCAAACTGCTGAAGCGGCATTCGCCTGGCATGATGCAGATACACGGTATGGCAAGATTCAATACAATTGGTCGACCTGGAACTACGACATTCTTACTCCCTCTGCACATGTGTATCATCTTTTCAACACCTATACCCATTCAGACGACTATATGTACGATTTCACTCGTTCGGGAGACTCGATCATTTCTGTCACATTCTTTGGGAACAGCTCGGAATTGAATGCAATGTTCATCAATCCCGCAACCACACCATGCACGCTCCTGGTAGGTGATTCAAACTGGCATGCGGATTCACTATTTGTAGTGGACAGTTCCCAAATGACCGCAACGGATGTTGCCGGCGATACATCCTTTATACTTTACCCTCTCTCAGTTTCTTTGTTTCTTGGCCAAAAAATCGCATTGCACAGCACCACAAGCAGCCATCCTCACAATCACAATTCTACCGGGCAATTCCCGAGACTGGTGGTTACAGCTTCCAGAAAAGACATGGCCGGCAGAGTTTTCGTTACAAAAGGGGAAAAGACTTTCAACTTAATGGGTAGAAATGTCGTGATGCCGAGAACGACGGTACCCCTTCCGGGTCACAAACAATGATGAGCAATCAAATCCTGCGACACACATTAAAGGCACAGAGTCAAGAGAAAAAATAATTCTGACGGCTTTTTGTATCCCCTACCCCGGGTTTTTCTCGACCGGGCTTGCTTCGCTCGCAAATGGATGAAAGCTTCATTTCCGATGATTTAAGAGGACCTCCGCTCGCGAGTTGTATGGCTATGTAATCGAGGAGCTGATTTTGTGCCGTAACTATTGACAAACAAAGCC
>WJKA01000340.1 GCA_014729375.1 Chitinivibrionales bacterium | reverse complement strand
TAGTTATCCCAATCATTAAAGGATTCCTTCTTATTACTCATGTTTTTTTCAAATGAATTAAAATCACCATACATATTTGAATAAATCTCTATTTTCTGTTTTAATTCATGAATTCTATGAAGCAATTCCATTTTTAAGGCATATTTTGCATCTGAACGTGAAAATTTTAGCATTTATACAACCTTACCTTTATTGACTTAAGACCATTCATCAATATGAACATTATTATCACCGACACCAGCGTTAATGAGTTGTTTTTTAAACGAATCAATCATAACCGGTGGTCCGCTGATAAAAAACGCGGGATCATTTAACGATTGTGCTTTGGCCTTAATACTTGAAAATGCTATCCGCCCCTCAATTGGAACAATTGTATTGTCGATTAATGTACCGGCAGCTTTGTTTTCAAGAAATAGGTCCATTGCAAAATTGGGCAGCGTATGTATGCACTCTGCAAGTAAATCCTCAAACAGCACATGCGAAACTTTTCGTATGTTTCGACCGGATTTATATACGATTCCCGCACAAGGGGCTGGGCTGCAAGGTGGAAAACGATTTCCGGCTGAGTATCCTTCATCGCTTTTTTAAGATTTTCGAGATTGCGGATATCATCGATTATGGACTTCACCTGCGAAGCAACATCGGCGTCTTCGTAGAGGCTTGGATTTGTCGGCGGGTTTAACGAATAGCCGGTTACCTTTGCGCCAAGCGCTGCACTGCGATGCACTGAGCTTGTCGAAGTGAGTTTATCAAAGTCTCGAAGTATTCGAAATAATATATACATGAAATGCTTTATAGGGAAAGGGATTCCCGGCTTTTTCCTCCTTTTGTCGGGCCTTTTCTTTGTATTCCTTCTATGGAAAATGCTTGATTATAAGCTATGCCGGCAGACCGGCATAGGAAGAGTTTTGCCGGGAGGTTGTAGTGTTTGCAAAGCTGCTGTGTTGCGTGAAACTGAACATGTGAGCGCTGACCTGTATATCCGGGATGCTATAATTTCCGGGGTCTTTTGAAGACACTTCCGTAAAACTTCACCGGCGCCCACAGAAATGTTGTTCTCCGGTTTCCCACCCAGAATTCTCAGATCCGCGAAAATCCGCCGCATCCGCGCATGCCATGCCGTATCCCGCCCAGGCGGGAGAAGGCAGGTCATCCGCGTTCTATTCTTTTTTCCCCACGGAACACCCGGAAAAGCACGGAAAAAGAGAGAGGGAACACCGGATTGCTCAGATACGCATAGATAATGGGAAGAGAGGTTCTGGTTGCAGAATGCTTGATGCCGGCTGCTTGACATTTGTTGCCATGGATGATTTTTCAATTCACATCCTCTCAGTCTGCAATCATTCATTTCACTTCCCAGTATCCGCCTTTAGCGGGTCCGATTCTCTTAATTATTCCCTTTTCCTTTAATTTTTTCAAATTATCTTCGGTTTTTCTCAAAGAAATTCCTATGATTGGGGCCATACTTCGTGCCGAAATTCCCGGCTGTTTTCTGATTTCGCCCACAATTTTTCTCTGATTTTCAGTAATTTTGGTTCCGACCTTTTCACCGACCTTTTCACCGACCTTTTCACCGACCTTTTCACCGACCCCGGCAAAAATAGCTTTATTGAAGATTGTTACTTCAAAACCGCCTGCATATTCGCGATACTCGGGGGTAGGAAAACCGGCGTGGCGAAGCTCCTCAATAATAGTCAGGGTACCGCGACCCCAGGCTTCGATGTATCCCATTCTGAAAAAAGCGTTAGCGATAAGTGAATTGCGCCTTCGGGAGGGATGCTCTTTTTTAAGCATTTCGACATTGAGAGGGGAGAGAAGGGACCCATAATTCCATATGACAATTTTATCGGCAAAGATGCTGATAGTGATATCGGTATCAGCCCCATAGTCGCGATGAACAAGCGCGTTGAGGACCACCTCCCGCAGGGCTTTTTCCGGATACTCAAGCTTTTCTTTTCGCTCAAGTCCTGCATATGAAATGGGGGAATGAAGGTACTTGGTTCGCAACACATCCATGATTTTATCGGGCATGTCGACTAAATTGCCTTCGATAATGTCGTGGCTTATCAAATCGGCGGCCGATTCACCAAAGCGTCCGATTTTAACAGTCGCCCCTCTGATATATTTCCTGGGGCGCTTTCCAAACAGCAGGACTGCTGCCCGGGTTATCTCACCATCATCATTGACAACATCGAGCTTTTGAAGTATGGCCGGGGCGGTATCTTTTCCCGGACCATAAGGCAGCCGATTCTGCTCTGAGGCGTGGCGGGCGAAGCGCATGATTGTTTCATCATCGAGCTGCGCAAAGCTTGCCTGCGAGACCGGAAGTTCATCCCAGGTGACATTATCTTTGCGCAAAATAAACTCTCGCAGTTCATGACCGCGCAACTACTGCACCGTGCTTCCGCTGCGGATAAAAAATTTGCCATTATAGGAAATGGGCACGGGGCTTGGGGGTACGGAAACTTCTATACATTGCTTTGCTCCCTTTTTCTTGATATCGACGGAAACGGTCATGCCCAGGAAGTGGACGGCTTTATTGGGAATATCTTCAAGAAGCTTTTTGCAATCTTTTATGCCGGTAGCATTGCCGTTGTCGCAGACACCGATGAGCAGACTGCCACCCTGTGCGTTAGCGAACCCGCATATGTGG
>WJKA01000339.1 GCA_014729375.1 Chitinivibrionales bacterium | reverse complement strand
CAGCTACAGTAATATCCCCACTGTTTCATCCCCGGCAATGGCTGCATACGAGTGGGATTTCTTTACAAGCAAAGTCGGCTTTTATATGTATCCCAATCCATACAAACCCGGAAAAAATCCTCGTCACTGCGGAGCGCCGGGGGCACCATGCGGCATCTGGTTCAAAAACCTTCACTCATGGGCAAATACCGGGAGCGTGCGGATAGCAATTCTCACCATGAAAGGATATCCTGTTTTTGATACCGACAAGGCGAATATCACTGTCAGCTTTCGTGAAGGCGATCCTGACCGGAAACCGCAATGGAAATGGGATACCAGAAACCAGGCGGGTGAGCCGGTTGCATCCGGGCTCTATTTTTACGTACTGTACCAGCCCGACGGCCATGTTTTGAAAAAAGGGAAGCTCATGATTATCCGATAATCCACGAAGGAGCACCACCATGATCCATGAACAAATGGAGTTGAACGGGACGCAGATTGATGCGTACCAGATTCCCTGCGGAGATTTCAATATTGTATTTGCGGCAACCGGCAGCGGGTTGGTCGGGTGTGGCGCGTTTGACGTTGCGGCCCTTGATAAATTCGAGTATCCTGCGGCAAAGGTGACCGGTGCTGAAGGGGGCCCTGTCGTGACTGTTGAGGATTTACTTGAGGCAACTGTCGTGCAGCTCAACAAAGCTGCCGCGCAAAAAGGCGTCGAACCGGGCGAAACCGGGGAAAACGCCTTGTATAAGCTGGTGCGATGAAGCACCACAAGGGTGAGGGCTGCACAATGGGGCCCGGGCCGGCGGGCGCAGGTGGTGATTGTTAGTGGGTTTCGTTTCTAATATCCTTCACATTTAGCAATTTTCATCAGCTTTTTGACGTCTTTCCGGTCGTTTTTTGCCCGGAGCCTGACATAATATGTTCCGTTGGCAATACGGTACCCGTTCTGCGTTTTACCGTCCCATTCAACTTCCTGGTACCCGACAATATCGCTGAACGACCAGGACCGTATCTTTTTGCCGCTCATGGTATAGATTGTCAGGTGGACATTATCGGCAACGTCGGTAAGAAGATAGGCGAAACGGATACGCTGTGCGGTTCCACCGTCGGGGTTCTGCCGCGCCGTAAATGGATTGGGATGGCAGGCAAGGAACCTGATCGACAGGTCTTCACCCGGAAGGTACGCAAACACGGCACAGGTGTCGTTGCCCGCATAATCCTGCGCACAGATTGCAATCGAATCGGTGCTTCGCTGCTTTTGCGGATACGCGGTCAGGCGTATGGATTCGAGGTCTCCGGACAGCGGTATCTCGGAAACAGAGTTTTTGTCAAGCGGGATGCTGTTTACCAGGAGCTCGACTGAGCCGGGCACGATTGACGATGGATCGGTGATAAAAATGTCAAACGGCTTGTCCTTGGCTGCATAGTCAAGAAAAACAAGTTTTCTTCCGGCAACCGAAACACCGACTTCCGGGGGTGCAATATCGCTCAGGTGCGCGGCGGCAAAGGGCCCTGGCGCAACTGTTGTCATTGAAACGGTCGCGTTCAGTTCATTCCAGTCGCTTCCGGCATATTGCCATAAGCCCGCGACAGAATCATACGACATTGCCGTTATTTTTGCAGACAAATTCGGCGCGCGCTTCTTTGTCGGGCCTGGTCCGGAAACAGCGGTGTCGGCATGAAAAACCCAGGTCAGGGAATCGGTCGGACTGAGTGGGGGACGCACGCCGATTGAGTACCGGGCAGTAGAATCTCCGGTCAGGTTCAGCCAGTATGACTGAGTTGCCAGCGGCTGAGAGTCGGCCAGTGCATTGCGGAACAGAAAAACAGTACGGGGCAAGCCGAGTTGCGCGGCAGGAGAGATATGCAAGCCTGTTCCTGTCGACCAGATTGTATCATCGGTAGTGAAGAGAGTGTCGTAGACAACTGAAAGCGAACCGGACACGGCATTATTGTCGAAAAATATCTCATTAAACGCGCGGGAAAGGTTGACTCGCGCCGATACCGGGATCGTGCCCTGGGTATCGGGCAGTGTCCGGGAAAACCGGACTGTTTCTCCGGGCGAAAGCGAATCATTCCGGTGTATTTCCACTGCCGGCTGCTGAAGCTGTGTTCCGAAAAACAGCGAAACAGTAAACGGCGGCGCCGCGCCGTCGCCACTGTTGACAATCTCAAAATCGACACCTATCGAATCGGTGGACCAGCGTACCGGAAGATTATTGTTTGTAAAACGGAGGTCCGGGGTTCCCCGAATGTCAAATGTGTGCACAGTAGATTCTCCGGCAATAGAGGAAATCCTGAATTTTATCAGAAGAGCAGCGTTTGCTCTCCCGGTCCAGGTCACGGCCAGGGGCTGCTCGCTGTGCCAGTATCCTCCGCTGTCGGGAATCATCAGAATGCTCCGGTTTTGTGAAAAATCGGGGTTTTCGGCATAGGGATAATCGACGGCATACAGGCACTGGACCGCGGGAGTATCGGCCAGGGGCGGGACCGCAATACGGCAGGCAATCTGTACACTGTCGCCGTACAATGGACGCTGCGGTGAAATCTGAAGATCATGCACCTGTATTCTGTTTTTTGAGAACGCTGTCCACCCGCGGATTTCTGCACTGTCATTCCATGCGTATGCTCTCACTAATCCTTCGGTAACAACGGCAGAATCTTTTACCGGCGCCCGCACGCTGAATGTGCTGCCGGAGAAATCAAAAAGGCGCTCATCCCAGGTGAGATTGTCGCCGCTAATGCGGAGCTTGACTTTGCCGGATCCTACCGGCGGT
>WJKA01000338.1 GCA_014729375.1 Chitinivibrionales bacterium | reverse complement strand
TCGTTTCACCCGTACGATGGGTTGATTCGATTTCGCAGCTTGCAGAAAACAGGCCGGATAAATGCTGTGAGGTCGGACCTGGAAGTGTTCTGGTCGGCCTGGCAAAAAAAATCGACAGGAGCCTGAATGTTGTTCCATGTGGTACAGTTGAGAATTTATTTTCTTTGAGGCAGTCGATTTCGAGCGAATAAAATAATGATTCCACTGCAGCAGATAATTTTTTCTAATAAGGATTTGTCCGTATGATTACATTAGAAAACAAAAAGGCACTTATAACCGGTGCCGGAAGAGGTATTGGCAAAGAAATAGCATTGAAACTGGCAGCAGCGGGTGCTGATATTGCTATTTGCGATATCGATCTCGATTCAGCGCGCCAGACTGCCGGAGAAATAGAAAACCTCGGGAAAAAATCACTTGCTGTCAGGGCCGATGTCTCTGATGCTGATTCGGTGCATTCGTTATTCGGGGAATTCAGCAATACTTTTGGCACATGTGATATCCTTGTTAATAACGCGGGAATTACCCGTGACGGCCTCATTGTTCGTATGAAAGATGACGATTGGGATAGCGTGTTGCGAATTAATTTGAGAAGTGCCTATCTTTGCTCAAGGGAGTGTGCGCGGCCGATGATGAAAGCCAGGCAAGGAAAAATTGTCAATATTGCATCGGTTGTCGGACTTATGGGAAATGCGGGACAGACAAATTACGGTGCATCAAAAGCAGGGCTGATCGGTTTGACCAAATCGCTGGCGCGAGAACTGGCCTCTCGCAATATTACCGTCAACGCTGTCGCACCCGGATTTATTAAAACTGCCATGACCGACAAACTTTCCGATGAAGATAAGGAAAAATTGACCGGACAAATACCCCTGCAGATACTCGGCATGCCTTCAGATGTGGCCAATGCCGTGCTTTTCCTCTGCTCTTCATTGGCCGGTTATATTACCGGGCAGGTGCTTACCGTAGACGGCGGACTTGTTATGTGATGTGCAAATTATCATTTTATATAAGCCTTTTGTTGACTTCATACATTTTTTGAAAGGAGCTAATCGTGAGCGAACGGGAAGACAAGGTCAAGCAGATTATAGCTGAAAAGCTTGGTGTAAGCGCTGATAAAGTAACACCACAAGCTTCGTTCGTTGATGATCTCGGAGCTGATTCCCTCGATCAGGTTGAACTGATCATGGCGTTTGAAGATGAATTTGATGTTGAAATACCCGATGAAGATGCTGAAAAAATGAAGACAGTTCAGGATGCATTGGATTATTTAAACAGCAAATTATAGCAAAATAATCATTCTGGTGTATTTTCGTGGAACCATAAGACAGGTACTTCCTGTCAGATCCAATTCTCAGTCATCGCAAAGTTAAGAGAGAAAACCAATTCATGGCCCAGCGAATCGTTATAACCGGGTGCGGAGTTGTCAGCCCGGTCGGTAAGACAAAGGATGATTTCTGGAACGCGCTTTGTTCGGGAATCAGTGGTATTGATACAATCCAGGCATTTGACGCGTCTTCATATACGTGCAGGATTGCCGGTGAAGTAAAGGATTTCAGTGCTGAAGGTCTTGTTGATCCGAAAGAGGCCAAACGCACGGACAGGGTTATTCTCTTTGCACTCCATGCGGCTAACCAGGCAATAAACGATTCCGGGCTTACCAGCAGCAAGGTTGATTTGGCTCGGTGTGGAACAATAATCGGATCGGGAATCGGTGGATTATCCACGCTGGAAAATGAGCATACAAAGCTTGTTACCCGTGGCCCGGGCCGGGTTTCTCCATTCCTGATCCCCATGATGATTTCTGACATGGCGGCCGGGCGGGTATCGATCGGTTTTGGCTTGAAAGGGCCGAATTACAGTGTTGTCAGCGCGTGTGCATCGGGCGCGCATGCTATCGGTGATGCCTATATGCTGATCAGGGAAGGCAAAATGGATATGGCGGTTGCGGGAGGGACTGAAGCCACGATTACGCCGCTTGCACTTGCAGGATTCTGCAATATGAAAGCGCTTTCCACGCGCAATGATACTCCCGCTGCGGCAAGTTGTCCTTTTGATGCAAAGCGGGACGGATTTATTATGGGCGAAGGCGCGGGGATTGTCGTTCTGGAGACGCTGGAGCATGCCCGCGCGCGCGGTGCCAGAATCTATGCAGAGCTTGTCGGATACGGCGCAAGCGGGGACGCCTATCATATATCGCACCCCGGACCTGACGGTGAGGGAATGTCACGGGCAATGAATATGGCCCTGAAAAGCGCTTCATTAAAACCAACTGATATCGATTATATCAATGCGCATGGGACATCAACTCCGCTCAATGATAAATATGAAACAACCGCGATAAAAACTGTGTTCGGTGACTACGCACAAGAGGTCAGCATCAGTTCCACAAAGTCAATGACAGGCCATTTGCTGGGCGCATCCGGCGGCATTGAATTTGTCGCCTCTATTTGTGCAATCCAGAGCGGTATTGTCCCGCCGACAATGAATTATGAAGATGTCGATCCTGAATGTGATCTTAAATATACGCCGAATAAAGCCGTTCAGAAAAAAATCCGCACTGTTCTCAGCAATTCGTTCGGCTTCGGAGGGCATAATGCTTCACTGATTGCCAGTGCCTATGAACCTTCTTAAAAAAACGACGAGGTTTTTTCAATCATTATTTCCCCGTGATTCCAGCAGCAGCAGCGGCGATATTGATCTGGAAAAGATTCAGGCGATTGTCGGACACAGTTTTAAAAACCCGCGCCTGCTGAAAAAAGCGCTCACCCACCGCTCGTATATGACCTCAACCAGCCATAGCCACCTGGATTCCAATGAACGACTTGAATTTTTAGGTGATGCCGTTCTGAATTGCTGTGTCACCGAACATCTTTTCCATGCATATCCGGACAAGAGTGAAGGCGAATTGTCGAAAATAAAATCGCTGGTTGTCAGTCGGAAAATACTGGGAGAGCTTGCTACCGAGTTGGACCTTGGTAAATTCATTTTTCTCGGGCATGGAGAAAAGACCTCCGGCGGTCGCCGGAAAACCTCGATACTGGCCAATGTTTTTGAAGCTGTTCTGGGGGCGCTTTTTCTTGACGGCGGGATTGAGCAGTCGCGTGTTTTTCTTGAGGTCACGCTGTTTTGCCGCATCGATGATTTCTTAAAAGAAAAAAGCAATATAAACTATAAAAGCAAAATTCTGGAGATGTCGCAGCGGGATGGTTTCGGGATTCCGCATTACCGGGTGTTGTCGACTTCGGGGCCCGAGCATGCAAAAACATTTAAAGTACAGATTGAAATCGGCGGCATCGCGCTGGGCGCGGGGACCGGCCCGAATAAAAAGGCTGCTCAGCAGATTGCGGCAAAAAATGCCATGAAAAATTATGAAAAATCTAAAATTGTCAACCAGATACAAGGAGCGGAAAAAAATGAACTGGTTTCTGAGTGAAGAACAGCAGATGATCCTGGAAACATCCCGGGAGCTTGCCCGGAAAAAGATAGTCCCGGTCAGAGAGCAATACGATCACGACGGGATATTCCCCTGGGACATAGTCAAGGCCATGGCTGAGGCTGATTTATGCGGCTTATATATTCCCGAAGAATACGGCGGACTGGGCGGCGGGGTTTTCGAGCTTTGCCTGGCAGTCGAGGAGCTTTCCAAAGCCTGCGGCGGCATTTCACTTGCAATGGCCGCCACCGCGCTGGGGACATTTCCGATTCTCCTGTACGGCAGCGAAGAACAGAAGAAAAAATATCTGGCGCCGATTGCTGCTGGAGAGAAACTGGCGGCATTTGGCTTGACAGAGGCAAATGCGGGCTCCGATGCTATCGGCATGATGAAAACCACGGCAAAACCGGACGGAGACTCCTATGTGCTGAACGGCACGAAACAGTGGATTACCAACGGCGAGAACGCGGAGATTTATACAGTCATGGCGCGAACAAATCCCGCCCGGGGTGCGCGGGGAATCAGTGCATTTATCGTTGATAAAGGCACTG
>WJKA01000004.1 GCA_014729375.1 Chitinivibrionales bacterium | reverse complement strand
GTCCGGATCAATCGGGCAAAAATCATCCTGTCCCGGTCTCCGGACATGAGTATTGCCGAGCTTGTTTCCCGGGTCGGCATTCGCAGCGAAAGTGAATTCCGGGGCCTGTTTGCAAAGATTTCCGGAGATGATTTTGACGATTATTGCCGGAAAAAATCGCGGATGCCATCATGATGCCGGCAAAAACCAACAGCTTTGTTTCTCCAATAATCCTGTTCATTATGCACGCTGCAGTGCTTTCTGCTGCGGAATCGTCTGTCGGTCCGTGGCGGATACTCGCCTCGCGCGACACGCTTGATATTTACATTCAAGACAGAAGAGTCGGAAGCATGATCCACTCGGTCGGTATTGATGATGATGCCGGGGTGATTGAGAAGGAGTCCCGGGTTGTCGTTGACCCACCGGGCAGTATTACCGGGCTTGATAAATTGAATATTTATGAGGCGCGGCGGTATGATTTCACCGGCGCGCTTAGGGAGGCACAGCAGATACTGAAAACGCCGGCGGGCGGCACATCCTGGAAATTGACAAAAAAAAATGGATGGCGGCTTGCAATCACAACCGGGGGACGGGAAACTCTCGTCAATGTTGATTCGGTACACGAGAACCTTGCAGCTTCCCGCCGTATCATGACCGGGATAAAGAACCGGACGATCGATGTCGGTGATGTCTGGCATGACACGCTTTTTGAATTGATCTCCGGGACCGGCAATCCGGTTAAAACCACCTGCATGGAAATTCCCGGCGCGGGCAATGGTTTCAGGTACCGGTTTGTCGATTACGATATTCTGACAGATAAAAAGTTGCACTGGGAGACAGACACTGCCGGAAACCTGCTCGTGCAGGAAATTCCGCCGCATTTTGTGGCTCGCTCCAAATCCGATTTAGATGATGCGGACAACAATTCCCGCGCTCGTTCGGAAGGGCATTCAGTGGATTTTGCCGAGTTGACAAAAATCCCCATGCACCGGCCGCCGGACAAAAACGAAACAGTGGCGCTTCAGTTGGCTTCGTCGATTACACTGGACAGTACTGTTTATTCTTTTTATCAAAAAAAAGATTCTTTATGGCTATTGAGGCAGCTTTCTGAAAAATGCCGGGACCGCGGCGGGAAATTGTCCCGGGAGCTTGAAAAATTCACCCGCCCAACGATTGTTCTTCAAAGCGACCATCCAAAGATACACGCTGTGTCGGATTCCCTCTGCGCGGGAGTGAATTCCGTGTGTGAAAAAATCAGCAAATGTACCGGCCATGTATTTTCGCATTTAGAGAAGCGGAATACCGCCAGTTTTTCGAACGCGATAGAGACATTGCGTTCGGGTTTCGGTGATTGCAGCGAGCACGCTGTCCTCTGTGCGGCGCTTCTGCGCGCACAAAAAATCCCCGCACGGGTGGTGTATGGATTATACTACGGCAGCTCGCAAAAAGGGTATCTGTATCATGCATGGGTAGTCGTGTATAACGGCGGCCTGCTTTTTGCCGATCCCGCGCACGGCATATTTCCCGCGCCCGGGAATCGCGTTCCGCTCATGATCGATGATACCGGACGGAAAATGGTATTGCTTATGAGAGTGGTCGACCGGGTGACCGTGAGGTATGTCGGGAAGGACGGCACCACCACGCGGCTATGGGGCAAGTAAAGGAACGGAACGCAGGTCCCCTTTTTACTTAATTCGCGGGCGTGTCAGCGTGATTATGGCATTATATACGTATGAAATCAGCACGATACCATAGGTCACGCCCATGCCGATAAAATCGTAAATACGGGAAAGCCTGTTCCTGTCGGTAAACACACCGAAGGGCGTGATGACTTTAAAGGCTTGTCCGCTTTCCGGATCAAACCCCCACAAGCGCCCCAGCATGTTGACAACCCATAGCATCGCGCGACTGCCGCTTAAGAAATCAAGCAGAAAAAGGGTCCCCAGCACAAGAAGGAAAATATTTCCTTTGCTGATAAGCGCCTCAACGATTGGAAGCCTGATTTTTTTATCGGAATTATTCATACTGCAATCTCCTGAATATTACTACAGAGAACTGTCGGATCGAGTATACAGGCTGCCGGCATGGCCTATTCCCACTCGCCTCCTCGCCGTGTCGTTTCACAATCATTCCCACAGCCGCTCGGGATACATCCCCGCATCGATACGTTTCCGTATGTGGTCTGTAACAACAGGCTTGTCCTGGCTGTAGGTCATGCCGAACCATTTTTCCCGTGTCGGGAGAATTTTGACACGAGCCTTTTTTTTATCGATCATTTCTCCGACAATTTCGGGTATCAGGAATTCGGCTTTCAAGTCTGTTGTATTGTTCTTAACAAACCGGGCAAACCGTGTTTCGAGCTCATCGAACAGGCTGAGGGTAAATCCCCACATGTTCATGGAGGTAACGCTTTGGGGATCGAGTGTTTCCCATTCGTTGGCGCCGTCGCGCTGATATTTAATTTCACCGTCAAAACGCTGTATCTTTTTCAGTTCCCGGATGCCGGTGAGATAATAATCGGGGGTAATTTCACAGACCCCGCGCGTGACATGGCCGTAATCGGAGAGGGTGTTGTGCAGTTCATAACCGACTGCGCAGTAGTCATAGGCCGAACCGGTATCCCGGGCGTTTTCGAGGTGTATTTTCAGGGATTCATACGATGTTCTCCCGTAGAAATCGTCGGCATTGATTGCGGCAAAGGGGGTGGTCACTGCGTCTTTACACACAAGAAGCGCATGGCCGGTCCCCCAGGGCTTTTTCCGCCCGGGCGGTGAGACAAAACCATCGGGCATGCCCCGGTCGAATTCCTGGAATACGTATGCAG
>WJKA01000337.1 GCA_014729375.1 Chitinivibrionales bacterium | reverse complement strand
GTACTGGGGATATATTGAGATAACCGAACCGGGAAATTATACGTTTTACCTGTCTGCCGATGACGGCGCCCAGCTTCATATCGATGGCGCGTTGCTGGTCGATCTCAAAAAGCCGACCGGCTCGGTGCAACAGGATGAAGGATCTGTATATCTTACCGAAGGAAAACATTCGATCGTGGTGACCTATTTCCAGAATGGCGGCGAGAGCGTCTGCAATCTCGAATACGAAGGGCCAAATGTTCCACGGACAACGGTTCCGTCATCGGTACTGTATCATATCGACGGCAATGCCTGCCATCATTACGAGCATTTTGATTCGCTGGGCGATGCGGTATCAAATGGTTTTTTCGAAATAAAGACGGCGCTGTTACCGGGTACTCCTGAAATTAAAATGCAGTGCAATTATCTGGTAATTACCGCGCCGGGCAATCTGCCGGTTTCGGCTGAGTTGTTTACTGTTGGGGGTAGGAAAGTGGCTGCTGCGCGGCTGCATACTAATCGCAGTGTTCGTTTGCCGAAGCCTTCTGCGAAAGGTGTTTATTATTTGCATGTTGCCGAAGGCCGGAAGAGCTTCAGCGAGAAGATAGTGATTAAGTAGATTCCGGTCGGGTCCGATGATTTTGCGGCATGCGTAGAAAATGTCTGGATTCACCTTTCCTGCGACGGGATACCGTTACTAAATAATTGTTGCATCCCCGGCAAAAAGAATTATTTTCAAATCAACAATGGATTCATTGCTGTTTGCTTATGAATTAGTGCTGTTTTTTTCCGGGATGGAAATGAATCGTATATGGTTGACATTTCAAAATGTCTGACTTCTAACGAGAAAGCTGCGCTGGAAGAAATAAAGCGACGAGTGTCTGCGCAGTTTGATGTGCGGCACTATATCCTGTTCGGTTCAAAAGTCCGTGGAGATGCTCAGCCTGATTCGGATATCGACCTGCTGATAATCACCGGACGCAAACTCGAACATCGGGAACGGCATATAATTTCTGATATTCTTACCGACGTCAATCTCGATTTTGATACGCTGTACAGCTTTATTACCGTAGAAGAACAGGAATGGAAGAGCAAACTGTACAGCTTCTATCCGCTTCATAAAAATGTCACCCGCGAGGGCATAGCTGTATGACTGAGGGTGATTATCATGCTATTATTGCTCGTCAATGGATGGGAAAAAGCCGGACAGCTCTGAAGACCGCAGATGTACTTTTCAAAGAGAAGCTGCTTGTAGGGTGCGTAAACAGATTGTATTATGCTGTTTTTTATGCTGTAAGTGCTGCGTTGGCGAAACAAGGGAAAGAATATGGAAAACATACGGCGATAAGAGCTGCGCTTCACCGCGATTTTGTTAAGCCGGGCCTGGTGCCGGCCTCCTGCAGCAAAATCTATAACAGGCTGTTCAATGACCGGCAGGAAGGCGATTATAAGCCGGAAACGACATTCAAAGAAGATGAGATTGAGGAATTAATAGACCAGACTCGACAGTTCCTTGACTTGTTTCAGCAGCTTGTCGAAAAGTAATGCCGTTGGGCTGCTTGGATTACATCGACGCAGGCATGGGTTTAAAAAGTTGTGAAAATCATTTCAGATTCCATAACCATTCTGGCAGGGCTTTCTTGTTGAAAGGTACGGTTTTCCGCTAATACTGCCGGCAATATCACTGGATAAATCGAAAAAAGAACCTTTTTTCCCCTCTTTGTCGCTCGAAAAAAAGTTCAAAAGCGCTTTTCGCATAATTTCCGATTTGCTCAGACCTTTTTTCCTTGAATAGGTGTTGAGCTTTTCCCTGATAGGACCGGGAATTTTAAATGTCATTGTCTGCATAATACCGGACTCCCCGAATTACCTGAATGCAATTATGGTATTAATCTAATAGATTCGGTCGGATATTTCAATAAATATTTTCGACTTCATGCTATATAGTCTTTTGCTGTGGGGTTGCTTTCATATTGAAAGAGGTAACCGGGGAAATCCGGATCCTTTTTCCGGGGCTGCTGGTACAATGGGGAACGACCCTGCAGCTTCTTTTATGGGGCATAGACCCTCATTATTTTCTCGTATGTGAAGTTTTGCCGTTCCAGAATTGAACCGTTATAGCTCATTATTACGTTCTGCAAGAGGCCGGACGGATTACCGGATTATTGCAAAACGACCGGGAGATGCATACTGCCGTTCGTTGAAGAGATTTTTACAATGTACATACCCGATGATATCCTGGAAAAACCGATATCGTTTCCCGAACGGGAGCATATAACCTTTCGAGAGGCGATTTTTCTCCCGGATGCCGAATACAGAGAAACGGAAATTTCCTTCCGGGACTCTGATGCGAAGGAGGCAGGGACAGCGATCAATTGCGTTGAATGCGTGAAATGCAGCCTCATTTCAAGACGAGTGCCGGGCGAGGCGCTGATTCTTTTCGATGTTGCCTCGCCATCCATGGTAAACAGGGCAACAACGAGCTTGTCGGAATCCATTGTAACAGTGAGAGGATTTTCGTTACCGGAAACATCGCCTTCCCACCCCGTAAATTGTTCTCCGTTATCAGGTTGCGCGGTGATTGTAACGGACGAGCCGGGCGAGTGTCGGTCGTCCTTGCTGACCGAAAGTGAACCATTGCCTTGTCGCGCGGCAGTGAGTCCGTAGTAGGTTGACTGGGCATATACCCGGTTTCGTCTGAGTATCTCGAAATTTACATTTGATAATTCGTTGCCGTCGCTGTCCCAGGTCCGGGCGGTTGTGCGTGCTTCCCAGTGGTTTTTCCAGCGGGACTCACTCCGTTTCCGGCCATTACGCCAATAGGTGCGCCACAGATCAAAAGAGCCGTCTTCACCGTGATATCGTTCCCATTTCAATGTGCCGTCGGAATAGTAAAAAGCTTCCCGTCCAGACTTGCGACCTTTATGCCACTGAACCTGATATTTTGTGCTGCCGCCGGAATAGGTATGATTTTCCCACCCGTGCAACAGGTAACGGCCGTCCTGTGCTGTCATGGCAGACCAGGAAATTGTGCCTCCGCCGGAAATATCTTCAGTGTAACTCTGGACCGGGCCCGTCGGTTCGGGGATACTGGTAATGCCTTCATTTGATTTGATCCAGGCTTCGTTAAGTTCGTAATGTTTGCTCGGCCAGTTCTGGCTCGAGATCAGGTGGATCATCCCGTCGGCAGACTGAGTCGCGGCTGCATAGCCGAGGTTCTGGTATTCTCCATGTGAAGGAAGCCCTCTTTTTGTCCAGGTGACCCCGTCATCCTCCGACAATGCCACGGTATTGCCGTCGGGTGTTGCAAAAAACAGATTGCCGCTCTGAAGCCGAAGCAGTACTGCACGCTCTCCGTATGAGATATCTCCAAAAGAAGAATTGCCCTGGTCTGCAAACGACTCTCCGTTATTGGTCGATACGTATCGCCCGTTATTGCCGCGGGTAGCTATACAGATTATTGTCTGAAGATCTCGTGCGAGCGCAAAAGAGTGATGTAATCCCGGTACTTTGCCGCCTTTGTGCCAGGTATCCCCATTGTCATCCGAATACATCAACAGGCTGTTGCTGAATTCATCGACATCGTGGGCCCAGTACAATCGGCCTGCAGAACTTTTAAATGCCGAATTGATTGCATAGCCGTCATAGAGATTCGGCCATTTCCAGCCACTCCATGTGGCGCCGTTGTCGGTGGAGGTGATCCATTTGAACGATGGCAACCCCCTGGGAACATCGCCCCCTTGTGGACCGGTAGTAGTGAGTCCTTCATTGCTGGAAATAAAATGAACATTTCCGTCATCGTTCATCATCAATACCGTATGCTCGGGTACATCGGCCATATCGAAAATGACTTCAGGCCAGTCCCATTCCAGGGCGCCGGCGCGCTTTCGCAGGCCGATATACGACATCGAGGGGGAAGCTTCGGTGTCGTCAGTATAGTAGCACGCAAATATATCGCCGTTGTTCAGCGCGGCAACAGCGGGGCTGTGATTTCTCACATGTTCGAAACTGTGAAATCCGGCTTTGTGCGCGTTGCCGAACGGGTCCGGTATGCTGGTATTTTGACCGTCACGGGCATCGGGGGGGATTGGAAGAATCTCCGTTATGCGCAACCAGGGAGTGCTCATGTCGGGTGAATTATCCGAAGGGGCCGTTTGTTTGACACAATTGATCGGCATCGGGGGAGTATAGGCGGAAGGTCCGGTTGACGGCATCGTCGCCTGTACAATCCTGAAACCGACTACCGAGGTCATGATGGTATTCGGTTCGGGATAGTTCGGCGGCAGACAGCCGCGGTTCGACGCGCGTCGCCAATAGATCGCTTCATGATTTTCATCGCGCGAATGGTTTGTTAACCGGGTCCCGCGGACCACTTTCGCATAGCCCTCCGAAGGACCGACCGGGTCGGTGGCCGACTCAATACTGTATTCACCGTACCAGTCGTGCACCCATTCGGTCGGAAGGTTAAACAGTGCTTTCACTCCCCATGAATTGGGTTCAGCATAATCGCTCGGCGGCGTATTCCCGCCCGGCCAGAGTGTCGCGGTACCCGCTTTGGCCACATATTCCCATTCGGCTTCGGTCGGAAGCCGGTAGGTTTTGCCTTCCTCGGCGGAAAGCCATTCACAAAATGCAACCGCTTCATGCCAGCTTACAATTGCACATCGATCGGATGGGCTATTGTCGTCAGGCTGGTCCCACTCGCTCGATACCTGATTGGCATGATCGTAATCCGGATCAAATTGCTTATACTGATCGACCGTAACTTCATATTCAGAAATAAAAAAATCAGAGCTGATCGTTACGGTATGGACTGGGACCTCGTCCGGTTCGCCTGTCCCGACATCGGTATAGGACTTTACGCTCAGGGGATCGGTGGATGCAGTTCCGCCCATTTCAAATGAGCCGCCGCTTATTTCTACCATCTTCATTCCAATGCTGTTGGTGAAATCCTGGGCCGAAACAAACGGCACAAAAAGAAACAGAATAGCGAGTAGTATGGACCCCCGTTCAGTTCGCCGCAACGATGTGCATATCAAGGAATGCGATTTCCGGCTCATAAATTTCCTCCCGTGCTGATGTTTGAAGCTGATACTGCAAATATGTATTCTGTTTTCAAAGCTCATTCTTAAATCTAAAGCATATTCGAACTCATTGAAGTAAAAATAAATTGTCGTAATTGCAGAATAATTGGTTATATTATATAAAAAAAGCCTGATTTTGTACAAACTATTTATAGTATAATGTCTCAAAAATATCCTCCCGGTGTCAAAAAATCGCTTCTTTTAATACTTTCAGAGTTGATCTCCCATTCAACCGCCCCTGGTGAAACCCTGCCGCTTTGCAGCTCGCTTGCCGAAAAAGCCGGAGTTTCATACAATACGATGTGTAAAGCGCTGGCTATTTTAAAAAGTAAGGGGATTTTAGATGGCGGTCGGGGCAGGCGATCGCGGCTGTGTCATAATGCTTCCGGAGCAGCAGGGATACTATACGATGAACTCTCAATGGCAGGTGAACCAGAGCCGGATACTGCGTATAAATGGAATATAACGGAGCGAAAGCTGAGAGGGGATATTCTGAACGGGAAATATTCTTCAGGCATCTCTCTTCCCTCGCTGAAAGAGCTTGAAAATATCTATGGCGTATCGTTCAGAACGATCAAGAAGGCGCTTCTATCGCTCTCCGGTGAAGGGTTGATTCGGTGTGACAGAAAAGGGTATGCAATAAGCAGGTTTACAGTAACCGGGCCGCGGGCACGAATTGTTTTATTGTCCCACGGGCATCCGAAAGGAGGCATTCGGCTGCGGGATGATTATCTCAAGGCATTTGAGCTTGCCTGTTTTCAGGCCAATGTGGAGTTGGGGGTAAACGGGATTGGTTTGGAAAACGAAAGGCTGCTGGTTACCGATTCCAAAGGCAATCCATGCAATCTGCATAAAAGTGAATCAACTTTGGGATATGTAATGGTGATATATACATTCAGGGATGTTGAGTATGCTCTTCGGGAATTGGTCCATTTTCAGAAGCCGGTTGCAATACTCGATTTTGGTGGGGGGTTTGAGTTACCTTCGTATGCCCGGCGGAGGGATATCAGGGTTTTTACCGCGATTACCGACAGTACTCCCGGCCTGGTAATGGCTCGATTTCTCAGGGAATCGGGTCATAAGAATATCGCCTATATATCGCCTTTCCATGAGTCGGCATGGTCAAAAAGAAGACTTGCGGGTATCCGGCAGATATATGGTTCCGCCGGAAAGGTTGCCGCATACATCATCAACAATCCTGGAGAAATTCATGAATATTTCCAGCAGCGTGCTCATGAGCAATGTGATCCGCAGTCGCTGATCGATTTCTTTCATAGCTGGAAAGCCGGCATACCGCCGGGGTTTGGCAGGATATTGATGCCGGTTTTCGATCATGAAATTCCCAACATTCTTGTCCCGCGCGCGTATTTTTACCGCCTTCTTGACGGGCTTTTTGAGAGTGCGGCAAAAAATAGAAAGGCGACAGCATGGTTCTGTGCAAACGATGAAGTCGCGCTTGCGGCATGCGAATTCTGCCGCAACAAGGGAATATCCATTCCTGATCGCCTTTCTATTGTTGGATGTGATAATACCGATTTATCGCTCCGCGGAGGATTGACTACATACGATTTCAATATTCCGGCAGTTTTCAATCGCTTGATACAATTTGTTGCCAATCCCTGGGGAATACGGAAAAATAGCTGCTATACGGCCATAAAAACCCAGGGGATTGTGGTCAAGCGATTCACGGCATTTCACTGAGTGAGACAAAAAAGCTTCGTAGTACTCGATTCGATTGTGTTAAACTGCTAAACAGGAACCTTTCTAAAATTCATAAAGTGCAGGCCGCCCCCGGAAACCGAGGTGTGGCAATTGTACACATGCGCAATTAATTGATTATGCCGGGAATGCGACCGAAGGAGATATCCTTCGCACAGAGCGATACCCGGATTGGTACGGGGGCTGACGGGTTGCGAGAAGCGGCAGCGATATGCTGCTGTTGTCCGGATTGGTTTGCATAGAGATTGACGTTTATCGAATGATGCATCTCTGCTGAATCGGGGCAAAACCCTCAACCTGCATGCTGAGCACATACATTCCCGCTCCCAGGGCCGGCGCGCACGGCCAGGTTCCCTTCTGGCTGAACTTTTGACTGAACACAGTCCTGCCGGTGGCATCATAGAGAACAACGCGTGTTTGGACTCCCCGGGGCAGATGCATGACAAGCTTCCCCTTTGCCAATCTTGCCCTCATCGGCGATGAGTACCATTCGGGAGAGACTGACCGGGCTTCGTGCCGGGTACCCGCCGGCAGTGATATTATGGGATATCTGTATCTGGTCCAGGGCGTGCGACCGGCAAATGAACAGCTTCTGGATACATTGCGGCGACTGAAAAAGCCGGTTGCCGTCCTGGTTGAGGGTGGTGCAGTGGTGCCGCCGCGCTTTACCGGGCACACCAGGTATGTGCACATATTCAAGGCGCGCTCCTCAGAAAACGCTGGACGCGCGGTTGCCCGTTGCCTGCTTGACTTGGGCCACATCCGGATTGCGTATATATCGCCCTATCACCGGGCGCGCTGGTCGCGATTTCGCCACGAAGGACTCGACGAAATATATCGCGCGGCGGGACACGAGGATGCCGTGCCGGCCTTCACTATCGATAAAAATGCGATACTGGACTACCACGAGCGGGCCCGCGAACATATCGATATCGCCGCATTTAAGCAACTGTATACCGACTGGAAAAAGCGCATGCCCCGGCCGTTTCAGTTCGTGCTGGACCCGGCTGTTGAAGAGATGACCGGCGCGCGGGCGGCCATGGGTGAAGTGCATTTCCAGACCATGCGGCTGTTCGACAGGGCCCTTGCCGATACGTCAATTACCGCCTGGGTGACTGCCAATGACGGTGTTGCGGTGCCGGCACTCGATTACCTGGCGCGCAAACGCATGCGCGTGCCGCGCGATATCTCGATTGTCGGGTTCGATTTTTGCGGTCTGCGGTCGATGGGGTCGTACCAGCAAACAATCTAAAAACT
>WJKA01000336.1 GCA_014729375.1 Chitinivibrionales bacterium | reverse complement strand
TTATAGCATAGTGCATACTGCAGTTTTGCCTGTCCCCCCGGCATTTGACCGGCAAGAAGGAACCGGCAGCGGGAGCCTTCAGTTCCCTTCCAAAACAGATTCATACTTCACCAGGTACACTCCCCTGTTCAGATTTTTTCTGTCGAGCCGCACCTGCCCGGTATGCATGCTGTTTTTCCGGGAGTATGAATAAACCTTGCGGCCGCTAACCGTATATACGGAAAATCCTGCCGCACCGGGTGGAACCACGATTTTGTATGATGAAAGTGCAGCACAGGCCGGTATCCGCATGGTACGGGACAGAAAATGCGCGGCGGAAATGTTTCGGACAGGATTAACAACAGGAATTTCATACTCGGAAACCGGATTGTCCCAGTAATCAACAGCCTGCACTTTGTAATATCCCTCCTGTGAGGGTCCTGCATGAATATAGCCGGTGCAGAGTATATCCTGATCGTTCACACGCGTATAAGTTCCGTTTTCGGTTTCGGAATAGAGCACTTCGTAGGTCCTGGTCCGTTTCGAAAGGAGATCATCCCACAACACCAGGTACTCTTTCCCATAGAGGCCGCCGTACTCCTCAACCCGCACATTCTGAGCATCGGTAGTGTCAACATCGCCGGACGGCGGCGGGGTGAGGACAACCAGGCTGATTGCATTTTTCGGGAGCTTGAATCCCATGGTGTATGAACCGCCCGATGGCCGTATTATCCCCGGCTCGTAGCCTAAATAATACTCGACTTCATTGTGCATGCGCATCTCATTAAGCTTGTCTTCGGGAGGATTTGAACTCGTATCATCGGGCCAGATCGGATACGGATTGGTATGGTCATTATCGATACGGTAATGAGCAAGTACTGCGGAATCGAACGGGAGATTGTTAAAGGTCAGGCTCACATCCTGCTGGGTAAGGCGATAGTTAAACAGCAGCGCGGCGATTTCATTGTTTGCCGTTTTGGTAACAAAAATCCCCAGCGAATCACTGTTTGATGCGCTCGGTTCTCCCTGCGTGATCACACATCGCTGATTGCCGAGCATGCCGAGCATGGTCATCACATTGTGCACCGGCTTTTTGATCGTACTGAATTGCGCGCTGTCGCCGAAAGCAACAAAATGAGAACGCACCAGCCAGCTCTTGCGGTAATCCATGGCCGAGGTGATAAATGCATTGTCGTTGCTGACCAGCTCAAGGTCGATTCCCGCGCTGTCGACAATCCGTTTCTGGTGCTGGTAAACGCAGGATGCGACATAGGCGGCATATTCGGTGTTACCTCGCCAGTAAAAAACATCTTCAATTTCCCGCGTTGATGGATTGATTTTCATAATACTGTTCCAGCCGATAATCGGATCGGCTTCGGTGTTCATGAACGGTATATCAACTACATCTGTAAAGCCGAGGTCTATAAGCTCATGAAATTCCTCGATTTCTTTATCAGTTACAGTCCGCGCCCGCAGGTTTAAATCCTCATCGGCATGATCGCCTTTCACGTGGACGGTAAAAATATCAAGCCGTGTCCCTTTCTCTCCGGTATACGCATTGGTACTGTCGTTTATATGCGCAAAAAACTTCTCGAGCATATACTCCGATGCCGGTGCAGCCAGTTTCAATGAAGGGTCCACATCATCAATACCCGCCCGAATGGCTTCATACAGCAAATTATACTTATTCGGCCCATATGGCCAGAAAGCGGTCCCCAGTTCATTCCATTCTTCAATGTACCATGTCTTGACTTCCGACTCACCGTAGACATTGTAGATATGCGTAACAAATTCTTTCATGAAATTCCGCCATGCATCTTTCTGCACATTGAATGTCGAATCGTTTCTGGAAAAAGATATAAAATCTGCCGGATACCCCATGAGCTGTATAAACGGTTTGAGACCTGCAGCGAGAATCAAATCCAGGGCCTCATCGAGTTTAGTGAAATCATAGGTGGCTGTCGGCTCGACAAAATCAGAACCACCAACCATGTCAAGGAGAAACAGATATCTCACATACCTAATGCTCCCGTGAGGGACCGTCCCGAGCAATGAAAGGTTCTGGCGCTGCAGCGGCGAAAAGAGCGTACGATACGCACCGTCCCTGTCGTTTCGTGAAGTATTATACTTCAGGTCCCCGCCGACACAAGTCCAGAAATGTTCCAGCTCTCCACCGTCCTGCGAACAATCTGCAGCAATATCCCATGCCGAGAACCCCTGCGATGTACCGGCGACAATAATGCCAAAAGCAAATGACCATCCATGAATAATCCTGCGAATACGGGAACTCCGATTTACTAAAGCCATGCCACTGTCCTTTCTGTAAATATATTTTTTCACATTGTCGTTATGATCAAGTACACGCGTTCATGCATACCGGAACACCTTTTTGGGCCATATTGGATAACCCTCTCCCGTACATTGATACGGGGAGTCAGGGCCGGAATGACAGTGCTTCGGCATAGTGCGTGACCATTTTCAAGAAATGGTATACCATCTAATATATTCCTGAAAAACAACACTGCCTCTATAAAATATATAATGAAATTTCATGATATTCTGGAATAATTTGGAAAAATCAGATAATTTGATTATTAAGTTAACCTAGTTACTGATATAGGCGGCTGCTTTTTATAGGGGGGGGTGGGGACCCCCCCCCTGAGTTTCCTCACCATTCCTGCTGAGTCGCAGATAGTAGCTATTTGCTGAATACATTATACAAATAATATACCACCGATGTAATAGATACGCCGATACCGGTAAGCATGCCGAGGTTCCACCAGAACCGGAGACCCCCCTTCGGCATGTCTTTGCCAAGATACTCCTTTTTATTATTCAGGAGAAAAAAGGAGATATAGGCAATCGGCAGCATGAGGCCGCATATTGCCGAAGTGGGTATTGCGATCCAGGAACCCATGTATTTCCAGAGGACAACACCCAAAAATCCCGGTGCGGGGATCAGGCAAGCCATTTTGTATTTCCATCCGCCGGGCTCGACATTGAACAATTCGCATGCAGCAAAGCCCGAGGTCAACATCTGCATGTTGATTGCATTGAATGTCATGCCGGCAATACCCAGCCCGAATATTACCCGGGAAAGAAAAAGCGGGATTCCTGCGCCCTGAAGCATGGATGCAGCCTGAATCGGAGAAATCCTGTTGCCGTCAAAGGCCTCAGTTCCATGAATTGTGCACGCGGCAGCAATAATCATCAAGCCTGTCGCCAGCGTATAAGGAATCCACATGCCGGTGACCAGATCAAACTTTGCGATCCCCCGGTGCTCCTTGCCCCATCC
>WJKA01000335.1 GCA_014729375.1 Chitinivibrionales bacterium | reverse complement strand
TCATTGATGAATTCAATATCCCCCGATTTTTCGTGGTTAACGGTCTTGACAAAGAAAATGTCGATTTTGAAAAAATTGTTGCACAACTGAAAGAGGCGTACGGTACTTCTGTGGCGCCTTTGAGTATTCCGATCGGTTCCGGAGCAGGGTTTAAAGGTGTAGTGGACCTTTTGACAAAGCAGGCATATGAATATGCGCCGGAAGGTAACGGTGCCGGAAAAAAGATTGATATGCCGTCGGAACTGGCCGGCAAAGTTGATGAAATGCGGTCGGCGCTCATGGAATCGATTGCCGAGAGCGATGAAAATCTTATGAATACATACTTTGAAAACGGCGAGCTTTCTGATGATGAAATGAAGCAGGGGCTTGCCAATGGCGTTGCCAACAATTTTATCTATCCGCTTCTCTCTGTTTGTGCAACGGGGAATATCGGCACTGATATTCTTTTTGACACTATCGTAAATCTTTGTCCGTCACCCGAAGCTCGTAAGGAGATAGAAATTACCGACGGTGCAGAAACGAAAAAAGTATCATGCAGCCCGCCTGAGAAGTCAATGGCCTTTGTTTTCAAGACGATATCCGAAGAGCATGTTGGAGAACTCAACATATTTCGTGTCTTTAACGGGAAGATTGCCACAGGCATGGACCTGGCAAATGTTACCAGGGGAAGCGGCGAGCGGCCGGGAACTCTCTATGTTTTGCGCGGCAAAGAAAAAATCGAGGTCAACGAAATCGGATTCGGAGATATCGGCGGCGTTCTCAAGCTCAAAGATACCCATACAAACGATACCCTGGCGGCAAAGGGACAAAGCTTTTATTATCCTCCAACCCACTATCCCGAACCCCTTGTCAGCATTGCAATAACTCCGAAATCAAAGGGTGATGAAGAAAAAATCGGTATCGGTTTCAGTAAGCTTCATGAGGAAGATGTGTCCTTTTCCTATACCTTTCATCCGGATATCAGACAATCTATTCTTTCGGCTATGGGTGATATCCATATCGAAATCATCCTGGAGAACCTTTTCAAGCGTTTCAAAGTGTCGGTTGAACGGGAACAGCCGAAAATCTCATACCGTGAAACGATAACCAGGCCGGCAAAATATGTCGAATATACCCATAAGAAGCAGACGGGCGGGGCTGGACAGTTCGCCCGGGTATTTATCGACCTCGAACCTCTCGAGCGGGGATCAGGGTATGAATTTGAAGACAAAATTGTCGGTGGTGTGATCGATCAGCCATTCAGGCCGAGTGTTGACAAAGGCATTAAAACAAAAATGGAAGAAGGTATTCTTGCCGGATATCCTATTGTCGATGTGAAAGTGTCGCTTGTTGACGGGAAAACCCATCCTGTCGACTCAAAGGACATTGCTTTTCAGATAGCAGGTCGCGAGGTGTTTAAGAAGGCCTTTGAAGCAGCTTCTCCGATTCTTCTCGAACCGATTGTAGATTTAAGTGTGACGGTCCCTGATGACTACACCGGCGATATTATGGGTGATTTGTCTTCACGGCGGGGCAAAATAAGCGGTATGGAGCCGGATGGAAAATACCAGACAATCAAGGCAAAGGTCCCTGCTTCGGAACTCGCAACATATTCCCAGTCAATGCGTTCATTGACACAGGGCAGGGGATTTTATACCCGTTCATTTTCACATTATGAGCCGGTCCCGCCTGATGTGACTAAAAAAGTAATTGAAAAATCCAGGCGGAACACAGAGCAGGAAAGCTCATAGGTACCAGACTATGCCGCGGTTGAAAACGATCGAATGGGGTGATAATTCAGTTCGTATTATCGACCAGACACTGCTTCCTGCCAGATTGTCGTATTGCAAAATCGATTCGATTACCGCGACTTACGATGCCATAAAGACGCTGAAAATTCGCGGCGCCCCGGCGATCGGTGTGGCAGGAGCATATGGCCTGTATCTGGGAATGGCCGATTTTCCTGAAGACCGCTCGGTAACTGATTTTCTGATCTACCTTGACAAAAATGTCAGATACCTCGATTCTTCCCGCCCGACCGCTGTTAATCTCTCATGGGCATTGCAGCGACTGCGTACTAAAGCGAAAGAGATTTCAGCGGGCAAAACAATTTTGCAGATAAAGCAGGCACTTCTTGAAGAAGCGCATGCGATTTTTGAAGAGGACCGCACGAATTGCAGGAAAATAGGTGAAAACGGGTTTGAGCTGATAAAAGAGTATCATACAATACTCACTCATTGCAATGCCGGCGGTCTGGCAACAACGGAATATGGAACAGCGCTTGCTCCGCTTTATATCGGTACAGAGCGCGGCAGGATTTTTTCCGTATATGCCGATGAAACCCGTCCATTGCTCCAGGGAGCGCGTATTACCGCTTTCGAGCTTAACGAAGCCGGTATTCCGGTAACAGTGATCTGCGACAGCATGGCAGCGTCTGTAATTGCAGCGGGAAAAGTCGATGCAATAATTGTTGGCGCCGACCGGATTGCTGCAAACGGCGATACGGCAAATAAAATAGGGACCTATTCGCTGGCCCTTGTCGCGCGGGAGCATAAAATTCCGTTCTTTGTAGCCGCGCCGCTTTCAACATTCGACACTGCGATTCCTTCGGGAAATGATATTCCCATCGAAGAACGTGAGCCCGGTGAAATCACTGATGGTTTTGGTAAAAGGACTGTTCCCGACGGCGTTGCCGTGTACAATCCTGCCTTTGATATTACTCCATACCGCTATATTTCAGCAATAATTACTGAAAAGGGGATTATTCTTCCCCCCTTTGAAACCGGAATTTCCAGACTGACTGCAGAAAACTAATAAGGCAGCGGATCGGATGAAAGGCGGAGTATCTCTTTTGCCAGCGATACAATGCTGGATTTAGAACCGGAATAGCATAACAGCTCGTGCGTACCTGTGCTGACCGTATTGCTGTCCTTTGTAATTCCCTTTGCCAGTTGAAGCTCGATTTCTCCGAATGGCAGGAGTTCATCGCCGAAATCCGGTCCATTGTTGTATGCCTGTATGGCGCCCCGGGGCCCTTCTGCATCGGCTTTTGGCGGATCAACGCATTCTTCCTGCACCCGGGGGATGTCACCTGATCGTTTCACCAGGCAAAACCAGGAGTCGGAATCAGGATACGGCGAGATGTAAACGATTTTTGATTTATTATCAGAAACGGTATCTTCCGGCTTGAAAGCTATTTTGTATATACCGTCAGCATCAATGCGAAACCGCGCATGGGTACCGACAATTTGTGCGCGGTCCTCAGGCACCTGCCCGAAATATCCCAGAATTGCGGCATTGTCGGCTACAGGGAAAAATGCAGTGCCCGGCATCTCCGGCCCGCATGTGTACACCATGCTCATCGACCAGCAGCATATGTCGATATCGGGTTTATTCACGCTGATTGTATCGCAGACTTCCACGCCGACAAACGCAAGCCCCGAATTGAATGGGTCGGTTTTTAATTTGAATGAGCGTTGCGAAAAACATTCTTCATATGTTTCGTTTCTTATAAAATCGAAAAGCGGATACTGTGCCTTAAATGTCAAGTTGCCTGTTTTTTTGAAATCACCGGGGTCCATTCCGGCCGGAACCTTATGTCCTTCAAAATCTCGCGGATTTTCATAATAAAAATCTCGTTCCGGCGCTATCCAGAGGCGTTCGCCACCGACCATCCAGCTCCTTTCATTCATTAATGAATCGATTTTTTCGGGATTCCACAGGCAGTTGGGAAGGTCGTTCCGGGGAAACAGGCCGAGTATACGTGCGCCGTATTCCGTAATAAGAATCGTACCGGAATCAGTGGCAACGGTAGAGATTGAAGAATGTCCTGAAGCGATATCTTTCAGTTCTTTCAAGAAGTAGCTTTTATGAGCCATTAATGTAGTACTCCGCTTTCGTATGGTTGTTTCACTCGTTGCATGTAAGGTATATAATATAATTAATTCCCATTTAGCAGGGAAACCAGGTCAGGCGCACATGCCGTAGTACGGGCATGCAAAAAGCTCAGGAATTTCACGATGTGCTGTTTCTGAAACTATAATTCGACCTGAATTTCCAGACAGTACTTCCTTTTGCAAAGTGAGGCATGATACGGCTCTGTGCGTATACCGGGGAGAATGCTGAAAAATCCCCGGCCTTTTCAAAAATTGCTTCCGGGGAATCAAACGAATACACACCGGTCATGGGAAAAATGCCGTTGCCGGGCTGTCCCGAAAATCCATAACTGGCGGCACAAGTGTAGCCGCACTCCCGGGCGGTCCGCCAGATTCGGTTGTTCCACTTTCCATAGGGAAACGATATCGATACGACTTCCTTACCGATAATATCCTCAATAGTTTTCTTTGATTCTTCCAGCTCTTTTTTCAGGTCTTTATTTTCCAGCATGGTTAAATCGGGGTGTGTCAGAGAATGACTGCCGATTTCATGGCCGCTTTCTGCAATAAGGCGGACCTGGGAGGCGGTACAATGGGTCTGCGGCGGAAAAACATCCCATGCAGCCGTTTTGCCGATATAGCCGGCTATCGGAAAGAGTGTTACTTTGTGTCTGCATTTATCTAACAGTGGCAGCACCAGATTATAAAAATCCTGGAACCCGTCATCAAAGGAAATACAGAAGAGCGGGGGAGCAGCACTATTATGGTGCTTCAGTGCTGTTGCTGCTTGCGATACTGTGCAGGAAATTTGTCCTTTGCTCTGGAGTGTTTCGATTACTTGTCCGAATGCGCCTGCAGAATAGTGCGAAACACCCCAACGGGGTCGGACTGAGACCTGGTGAAAGACAATTCCGCAAAATGGCCTGTGGCAGTTATTTTTCTTTGCCGATATGATAAGTATGACGCTCAATCCGGCACAAAACGGGATTCCAATAAGAATTAATGCAACAATTGATATGCTATAC
>WJKA01000334.1 GCA_014729375.1 Chitinivibrionales bacterium | reverse complement strand
GTCTCTTCCTCCTCAGCTTCTCCAGAAGCAGTCTCTTCCTCCTCAGCTTCTCCAGAAGCAGCTTCTTCAGCAAGCCCTTCTCCTTCTGGCTCATCTGGGAGATTGTCTTCCTCCTCGTTCTCAGCAACCTGAACTTCAGCATCAGGAGCTTCATCCTTCTCCTCCTTCAGGAGAAGATCATCCCACGCCTTTGACAGAACATCATGCGTGGTTTCCTCTTGCTTATCTTCACTTTGGCTCATTATTCTCGATCCTTTCTGCGCGCCTGCGCTCCACAACCGGAGGAGTCTCGTTACCGATCTCGATCATTCCATGTTCCTTGAGAAGTCTCCTTCTCTGCGACTTCGAGTCTACAATAGTGTCGACAACTTTGTCATCCGATATCTTGTGCGCCGGAAGGCCGATCATCTCCATCGGCTCCAAGGAGTCCGTGATGATCTGGATCGTGTTCGATGCTGGCTGCCTCAGTGGAGGCGGCTCACTCTTCCTCTGAGAGATGGGAACCACCTTCTTGAGCACCGGGCAGTAAATCATCGGCTCACTGCGCATTCCGTCCCCCCACATTGACTCTCGTAATCTCCAGATCCAGGAGCGCCTCCCTCATCTTCTGCATGATCTTCGCCTGCTCGATCTGTCCCTTCTGGACGAGCTCCGCCTGCTTGAGTGCCAGCTCCTTCGCATTCAACATGACGTCAGCCTGCAATTTCTGCTTCTCAAGCTCCAGCTTCTGCATCTCGATCTGCATCTTCTGAGCCTGCGCCTGCTGCTCGGGATCTGGCCTCTGCTGCTGTTGCTGCTTGCCGATCTTATCAATCGTATCCTCGAACTCTCTACCAAGCTCGGAGCGCCTGGCAAACGCCATGATGAATTCATGAGCCACATCAGGGGTCATCATCCCCGATTGCACCGCATTCATGAGCATCGGTAGAGTAGCCGCGAATGAAGACATGAACTCGTTGATCTCTTCCTTCTGACGAGCCCTATCCGGAGCCACCGTAGACTCCGTTTCAACATCGATCCTAAACTGACGAGTCCTCTCATCGCGCAGCATCTGAATAACAACCGATAGGCCCTCTTTGACATCTGCCGCCGGTCTGACTCCAGTGATCTGAATCATCGTCTCAGGATCGAACAGGTCGGCGATAACCTCAGCCATAATCCTGATCAGATCCCTGAAATAGACCTCGACAGAGTACCGTTTCTGTCCGACCCTGGATGATTGTCCGGTAGAAAACTGCGCCTCGTACTCCTGACCGGCCTTCGTCACTCTCGGCTTCGCGATCCCGCGCATGATGTCAGAAACGCCAACGATCTCGTAGATCTCGGACTTGACGATCATCTCCTCCTGCCGCAGGAGCTGGATCGTCTGTGCAAACTTGTCGATCGGGAACCACTCGATGGGGCTCTTTTCGGTGAAGTTGCTCCAACCTGTTACCGGCTTGAGCGATCCCTCTGGGCTCGAGATCACATGCCCGATCTCGTCGGCAAACTTAGCATCGTAGAACCCGTTAGCCTTGCACCAATCGATGAGATCCGTGATCCTCGCCGTCAGCTTGTACAACTGATTAGCGTGGTCCTCATACATCTTGTACTCAGGAATCGGCTCAAGGCTCCCAGTTGCACGAATCATGTACAGGGGCTCCGGAGTCGGGAAGAACCCATGCAACTTGAGAGGATCATCCTCGGATGGCTTCAGAAACTCGTCATAGCCCTCAGCGATGATGTAGACCTTACCCGTTCTCTTGTTCCAGAACTCCCAGACACGAGCCACGTCGTCGCGCTCTTCGTAGTGCTCGTACTTAGCAGCGTCGCCCTCGCTCATATCCTTGATGAGCGGGATCTTCTTTGCGAGTTCAGCACCGAACTCGTCCTCAATCTCCTCCTTGGTCAACGATGATCCAAAAGCAACCCACCACACGTCGTCCCACACTCTGCCATCAGAGTGCATGAAATCCTTCCAGTACACATACTTGATGTAGACCTTCTCAGAAGTCTTCTTGGACTCCATAACCTCCTCGCCGGCAGCGTCTACACCAGCGTAGGAGTCCTCGAAATCTGCGTCATAGACGATCCTGGCAACACCGCGTCCGGGGAGCAGGCAGTCATCCACCAATGCTTTCGCGGCAGTATGAAATTCGTGACCCGGGCACTCCATGCTGTGCTTAACCGCCTTCTCCAGGATCTCCGCGGCCTCCCTCGCAACCGGGTTCTCCTCGAGGAACCTCCTCGAGATGTCTGGCGTTGGAGGATACAGGTACAGAACGGGGCGCTGTGTCTCAGTGAGCTGCCAGAGGATCTTGTACTGATTGCTCCCCCTGTTCTTGGCGTCGCCCTCGCCCTTGTACAGAGACACCACGGAATCACCGCGATCAAACCAGTCGCGCATCCTCTTCTGCGCCTGCGAGATCTCCTGAAGGTATTCCCCGGCCTCTGTTAGGGCTTCCTCTTTCACCGCAAGGCCTCCGCTACAGACTCATTCATCATTCCCCCATGCCGCGCCGCAGATCCCTGTAAAGCTGCCTCGGCGTACCCTGCGGGTTGTCGCTCGCCCACTCATCGAGCACGCCCAGGGGCACGCCACGAGCCACGAGGAAGTCCTTGATGCGGTTCCATCGCTGAGCCGTGAACGTGTCATCCGGCCCCCAGGCATCGAGCGCATCCTGCACCGCCTGCGGCACGTCTTCGGGGTGCTCAGACGGATGGAGCACGGCAGCGAGCAGCTCATGGTTGGCGTGGGCGTGCACCGCCTGCGCCACGGTGTGATCCATCACGGCCTCAGTGATTCCGAACTGAATGTCGCCTTGGTCGACCACCTGGATATCGGACTGCGAGCGCACGCCCTCTTGTGAGATGCCGTTATGGTACGTCGGGACGCTGCCGAGCTTCACCCACACCACCCCGCCGGCATCGTCCCGGCCGATGGTGCGCTGTGAGACGTTGTGCGTCCAGCCGTAGGCGACCTTCGCCTCGTCCACTGTGTAGC
>WJKA01000333.1 GCA_014729375.1 Chitinivibrionales bacterium | reverse complement strand
TGGGTATGCAATTGTTGACGGTGGAGAGAAATATCTTCAGCTCGGATGCAGCAGTGCAAAACGGCATTGCCTGGTCGATTTTTCTGCCGGCGGCGGCATAATTTCAACGCTCGACAGGATACGCAGCACGAACAGTCACACCTACACCTGGCAGCTTAATGTCGGCGACACCGAAAGCGATCCTTATGATTTGGGAGATAAAATAACCATATCTGAAGGCGCCGAGGCAGGAGTGCCGTATTTTCTGCTTGAGGGAAATAATAACGGTTATGTTAAAGGCTGGGTTTTGGAACCGGCCAGTGCATCGATAACGGCCGGAGATCCGCTGAAGGTTGATATCGAAGGAGCGAACGTTGATATCTGGATTGTAATGGCGATCGGTTCCGGTGCTTCGCCCGTAGCAGCGGTCAACGGGGCCGGTATGCAGGCGAGTATAACCATTAGCGGCTCCAGTGTTGCGTACAGTGCAACAGAGGACAGGATAAGATCAGGTTCCGGTGATAATACCGCTCCGGATACTCCCACCGGTCTGGCTGCAGACTCAACGAGTGATCACATGATTGTGCTGGATTGGAACGATAATCCGGAAAGCGACCTCGCGTCATATTCTGTTTACCGGGGAGCTTCATCGGATTTCACTGTTTCCGCGGACAACCGGGTTGCAGCAGGGCTCATTGCAAGTTCATATATCGATCGCGGTCTGCTTGCCGCCACGGAGTATTACTATAAAATTGCTGCTCTGGACGCCTGGGGCAATGAATCAACGCCGTCGGGAGCGCTGCATGTTAAAACAGAGACCGATATTACCGGCCCGCAGATCGCGATGGTTGAAGCCGTGCGGGCTGATTCGCTGATTGTTGTGTATAACGAGCAAATTGATCGGACAACCGCGCAAAATCCGGGGAATTATGAAATCAGTGGCGGCGCATCGATTACGGATGCAACAGCCGGTCCCGGGGATACGCTGGTTGCGCTCACCGTATCGGGAATCAGTGAAGGGACCGATTATACGCTGACAATCAACAACATCGAAGATATATCCGGAAACATCGGCAGCGACAGTGAAGCTTTTGTTTATTTCTACGGGTTCCGGTATGTCGAATCATTTGAACAGTATAGTGCGGGCAGCATTGACGGCCACAATGGCGGAGACGGCCCCTGGCTTGGTCCCTGGAGCGGTTCTTCCAGCGTTATCGATGTTTCGACATCACCCTTGTCAATAAGTGGTGTTGACGGCGGTTCGCGGGCCCTTCGCGTGTCGTGGGGAAACAGCGGCGCGTCGCGTGGGTTCGCAACCGAGTACTCGATTTCGGAAACGGATCCGATCTATATAAGCTACCTGCTGCGCGGAGATGCGGACTATGATTTTACCGAGGGCGATGCGTTCTGGATTCATACCTCCAGCGGCAACTGGGACTGGGGATTTATCGGAATGAAAAACAGCTCGGGCGGCGGCGATTTTATCGCAAGCAACTATTATTCGAGTAATACCAAAGGCGGCCCCGCGTTTGAGGCGGGAACGACCTATCTTATCGTGGCGCGGATGGTAAAGGATACCATGAGCATGTGGATCAATCCATCATCAAAAAGCGCAGAACCATCATTCTACCATACGCCTTCATTTAAAAAGCTCCCGGGGATCAGTCTCACCAACAGAGCAAAAGACCGAAATGAAACGCCGTTTGTGGTTGACAGGATAGTTGCGGGAAAATCCTATGCATCGGTGACATCGGGATATGATCCGAAATGGCTGCCGACAAAGAACCGGGGCAAGCTGCATGCGGGAACGGTCGGTGGCAATCAAATGCTGCGCATTGCCGGGGTACACAATGCTGTCGCAGTCAATGGATTTAAAGACAAGGCGCAGGTGTTGCTTTTTGATCCGGCCGGGAGATGTCTCGATCGAAAAATTGCGAATAAAGGTGAATCATTGCTTCTACAGGCAAACGGAAAAGGATGCCGGTTTGTTAAAATAATCGGCCGGGATACGCAGAAAACATTTCGAATTATCCTGGCTGAATGATTTGTTTTCATAGTATTGGCGGAAAAAATAATGAATTCTTGTATTCGCCGCGAGTTGATATCTGCCGGGATGAAATGAAGATGAAACAGCTTCAAATCCAGACGCCCGGATGATTGAGAAAGGAGAATCGATGACTTTTTTAAAACCGTCTTTATTCCTGTGCCTGTTTTTCGGGGCGGGTATTTATGCCGAGGCGTCGCTGTCGGCTGTTTCCTGGCTTGGCGGCGGCGGCGACAATGATCGCGTTGTCGGTACGGCGGTTCTTCCGGACGGCGCCATAGTGCTTGCAGCAAATATCGGCGATGCTCAACCGGGCGGCGTACAGTCCGTGCTGCTCAACAGCGCCAAAGAAGCATCGGGCGGCGCACTGGTGGTGCTTTCCGGTGACGGCACGTCCGTGGAATCGGTTGTTCGCATTGCCGACGAGTTGCTTGACATGGCTTGCGACAGCGAAGGAAACATGTATCTGGCTGCGGCTGCGCAAGGGATTATCAAGTACGATCCTGCGGCAACAGAGGTCGTCTGGACGAAAGCGTGCGGCGGATATTGCCGGCGGATCGATGCGGGAACCGATGGTACTGTTGCCGGATTGAACAATACAGGCGATAATTCGGGAAGAACATATGTTTATGATACCGACGGGGCGGGGCTCGGGGATTTCGGGGGATTGCACCGGACGCAGGATGTCGCAGTGTGCAGTGATCTGCAGTATGTCTACCAAACCGGGTTCGCCAACAAAGGGAGTGGCTGTAATCCCGTGCAAGTGGCTTATCTCCGGGCCCTGACGTATGACGGTACTCAGCAATGGAACAATTATGACTGGCCGGGAACGCAACTTGATAATTGCGATGGTGATGGATATGTCAATAATATGGCCGATACGCGCGGGTACCGGGTGAGCATCGGCGCTGACGGCAAACTGTATTGCGCATTTGAATCCGCCGGTGGAAATCACATATTCAGATATCACCCCAGAGATGATCTTCTCCTGAAAAATAAAGTCTCTATTGTCGGCGGAGATTTCTGGCATAACTGGTATAATACAAAATCGGAGCACAAGACGTTCTTTGCCCGTTTCGATCCGGCAACCGGAGATTACCTTCGAGGTCAGCAGTTCTGCACCCGATATTGCGCGCAGGCGGATAATTGCAAATGCGGCGGTAATGCCGTGCGTGTAAAAGAGGGCGATATTATGGCTGATAGTGAGGGACGCGTATATCTTGCCGGTGCAAGCGCGTCCGGATTACCGATCCCCGATTATTCGGACTGTAAAGATTTTACTGTTCCCGACGGAGGGGCGGCGTATAATCCATTCGATGTCAACACCTATTCCGGCGGTGCATTCATTCTGATTATGAGTGCTGATTTCAGCAAACGGCTCTACTG
>WJKA01000332.1 GCA_014729375.1 Chitinivibrionales bacterium | reverse complement strand
GGTGAAGACAATAACGGGTTTTCCATGGATGAAGGGTGTATGAATTTCCTTATCGAAGACTGCGTTGTGTACAATATTTCGGGCACCAACCTTCAATGGTACAAAAGCTGGGAGGTCGACAATACGGTACGCAACAATCACATGTACCCCGACGGCGTTGTGCCGCCCGATTCGGTCCTGCTCCCCGCGCTCGAGCTCGCCGGACCGGCAGCAGAATACGCATACGTCCATGATCCCTCCTACTGGGGCCTGACCGGTACGAAACAGGATTTCATTCCCGATCCCGGGTATCCCCTCCGGGGCAATGGAATGCTTTCCGGGAGGGAATTGCCCGGCATAACTCTCTATGATATCCGTGGAAGAAAAATCGGGCAGTGGCCTGCCGGGAAGTTGTATCGGAAAAACGCAGGATCTTTACCCGGGGCAGGATGCTATATTTTTCAGGCACAGACAAAGTCTTCCCGCATCAGAACAAGAATAATTGCCGTGCGATAAAACAGACCTGATTGTACCCAGGCGGAAACGTCAAACTACTCTGCGCTTTTTATTTGACTTTTTGCTTTTTGTTCCTGACCGGAAGTATACTACTTGCAGATTATTAATTTAAGTAATATTTTAATCCATTTGTTCTAAACCGATTCAGGAAAAAATGGCCGGCAAAACAGTAGTTGTACAGAACGCAATTGATTTTTGTAACCGCCTTATCGACGATTTCAAGGGCCGGAAAACCGACCGCCTTCCGCCGGTAAACAAACTGGCGAAGTCGGCCGGGGTATCCGTAACCACCATGTGTAAAGCAATCCGTTTTCTTCAGGATGAAGACCGGATTATTGCAATCAGAGGGAAAGGGATTCTGATCACCGATGATTCCGGCGACAAAAAGCAGCTTGCAGCAGTGCACCGGGAGCTTGCAAATAATTCAAAATCGATACCGGCTGAGAAATGGCAAAAGGTCAAGGTTCAGATTCTTGATGATATTTCACGGGGGATTTATTCGCCGGGTGACGTGCTTCCTTCATTCAAACAGCTTCAGCAGCAGTACGGGGTGTGTTTTAAGACGCTCAAAAAGGCGCTTCAGACCCTAAGTATGGAGATAAACCTGACGCCATACAAAAAGACCTATCTGGTCCCTGTTCACCGTCACCCGCAACTGGCAACAGTTGCACTTCTTGTCCCGGATATAACGGCAGAACCGCCGCACTTGTTTCTTTCCCCGCGTGTTCCGGAAATATTCCGTACTATCGAAAAAAGATGTGCGCAGTCGAATCTTGATTTTATTTCAATTCCCTGTGTTGACCAGGAGCGTCGCCCGCTGCCGCCGGACAGGATCAATCTTGACGCATTGGAACGGGGTAAGGTAATTGTGGGATATCTTCTCTGGGCGTCGGGCATGCCCTCGTTTCCCGAACTTGCAGCATATGTGTCCCGTCGGGGAAAGCCTGTTTCCATGCTTGACGAGATGGGTGATGCGATACAGGCGATACCGGCCGGCGGCAAAGGTCCTGTCAAACTGTTCCCCCTCGGCTCGAACAGCATGGCCCCCCTCCGGGTGGCACAATACCTGCTCAGGCTTGGTCATTCTCGTGTTGTCTATATTTCGCATAAGCATAATTACCGGTGGTCCCGGATCAGGCATGCTGTCCTTTCCAGAGTATTCAAAAGCGTGGATCCCGGATATGAGGTGCATCCGATAACCATGGATTCTGTTGAAGACGAATTAAACCTTCCCCGGATGCAGAAAGAGAAAAATGTGCGGGCGAAAACGCTTCTTAAATCGCTTGAAAATCTTGGAGGGTCTCTGAGGGTCTCATCGCGCGAATCAGCTTTGCAAATGGTGGAACGCAATATTGATGAACTTTTGATTGAACGTGAATCGTACCAGACCGCAATCGGCCTCTTCGAGCGGGCGATGCAATGTAACGCCACAGCGTGGATTACCGCCAACGACCAGCTTGCGCTTCTTGCGCTCGATTATCTGGGCAAAAAAGGCATCACTGTTCCGGACGATCTTTCGATTATCGGATTTGATGACCATGAACTGGCTTTTATCCATAATATTACCACCTATAATTTCAATGTCGATGCAATCATTAATGCAGCATTCACAAATATCATTCATCCGGGCCGTCAATGGGCGGGCAATCGAAAAAAAATTGTTGAAATTGATGGCACAGTTATCGAAAGACGGACGACCAAAAGGGCAAAATCCAGAGCAGACATATCACCGGAAAAAGCCGGATAGTATTTTATTTCAAATATGTCTTTTGATGAATTCAACGATTTTGTCCGCAAAAATCTCAAATGGAACCTGACATTTAATATTCTTGACGGCTCGTCTTTTTTGCTGGGAATGGTTCTGGTTGCATTCGACACGGTGCTCCCGGTATTTATACGACGCCTGGGGGGAAGCAATTTTCTGGTGGGGCTGCTTCCGGCAATTTTTATCCTCAGCACAAATATCCTTCCTCTGGCAATCGCCAATTATACCGAGCGGATAGAACGGAGAAAAAAGCTCGTTCTTGCTCTCGGCACTTTCATGCGCGCGCCATGGATGGTTCTTGCCGTACTCTGCGCATTGTTCGGCAGCCAATATCCCTCGCTTCTTATCGGCATGACCGTCGTTTGCTTCGTTCTTTTTTCGATTGGCGCGGGACTGGTTTACACCCCCTGGCTGGATATGGTCCTGACAATGATCCCGGTAAATGTCCGGGGAAGAATGGCGTCGGGGCGAACAATCGGTGGATTCGGTATGGGAATACTCGGCGGCCTTGCTGTCACACACATATTGAAATCCGTCCCGTTTCCCTACAGCTACAGCATTCTTTTCGGCCTCGGTTTTGTCTTTATGATGCTTGCGGTACTTTTTATCGGCCTGTTGAGAGAGCCAGTCTACCCCAAACGCACTGAACACAAAACATTGAAACAGTATTTTTCCGCATTACCGTCAATTATAAAAGGAAACGGCAATTTTCTCTATTTCATTGTGGTGAGGATGCTTTTGACAATAGGAATTGCAATCGGCGGATTCTACTCGGTATTTGCCGTGGAGCACTATAACCTTGATGAATCCTATGCAGGAGTATTCACGACAATCGGTGTTGTTACCGCGATGGGGGCAAGCTATTTTCTGGGATTACTCGGCGACAGATTCGGCCATAAAATCAATTGTGTTATCGGATGCATCTCTATTGTTGCAGCTTGCGCATTGTCGATATGGCCACCACCGCTTTTCCTGTATTATACTGTCTTTGTGCTTCGCCCAATAACACATTGTGTCATGATTATATCCGCCATGAATATTGTTGTTGAGTTCTGCAAGCCGCAGGAACAACCGACATATATTGCACTCAGCCAGGCGCTTTCCGCTCCTGCAGCTTTGCTCATGCTGGGCGCGGGCTTTCTTGCCGACACAATGGGTTTCACCTGGCTTTTCTCCTGCGTTGGAATTCTTGCACTGGCCGGCACCCTTGTTGCAGCATTCGCATTTAAAGACCCGCGGGTCGATTCCAGAAACGCCCGACACAACGCCTGAACCCGACTACCGGCCGATCCATTCCGGGTTTTGAACTACTCTGCTTTACCCGGAGTTCCCGTGCGGCAATGCCAGCCGGAATGTCTGAGAGTCACTGTTTGTCGAGTATTTCCCGCACTTTTTTTACCAGAGTTGCCGGGGTAAAGGGCTTTTGAAGGAAATACGTTCCCGGGCTCATTACTCCCCGTTGTATTGCGACCGTATCCGAGCTGGTATATCCTGAAATATAAAGTATTTTCATGCGGGGATATTTCTTTTTAAGAAGCTGGGCGAGTTCATGACCGCTCATCTCCGGCATGACAACATCGGTGATTATACAATCGATGGTACCGCTGAACTGTTCGCATAATTCAATGGCTTCGGCAGGATCTGAGGCTGAAATAACCGTATAATGGTATTGCTCAAAGCTGCTGCAAATAAGGTTTTTCACCTGATCATTATCTTCAACAACAAGCAGCACCTCGCTACCGTCAAAATTCTGCTCAGCCGAAGCATCTGAGCGTCCGGCGTTTTCTTCATGAATGTACTGCGGAAGATATATCCTGAAAATCGATCCTTTGCCGGGACTGCTGGTAACCTGAATATGCCCGCCGTGCTGCTTGACAATACCATAGACCGTTGCCAGTCCGAGACCGGTCCCTTTGCCTGTTTGCTTAGTCGTAAAGAACGGCTCGAACAAATGCGAGACAACATAGTCGCTCATGCCCGCTCCCGTGTCGGCTATTGTAAGCTGTACATAATCTCCGGGAGCAATTTCATCGGCCTTGCCGATCCGTTTTGTGGTAATCCGGATATTTTTCGTTGCAATATGCAATGTGCCGCCCCGCGGCATCGCGTCGCGGGCATTCACCGCAAGATTCATGACAATTTGTTCTATCTGTACCGGGTCCGCTTTTACCGGTTTTAAATCGGGATCGAATTGCGTTTCAATCCGGATTTCCTCGCTCAGCAGCCGCGACAGCATCTTTTTCATTGATTCAAGCAATTCGTTAAGGTCAAGTTGCTGGGGATTGACCACCTGTTTCCGGCTGAACGCCATAAGCTGGAAAATAAGTGTAGCGGCACGTTTGCCCGCTTTTTTTATCTCTTCAACATCCTCGGAACATTCCGTATCTGAAGCAACTTTCCTTGACAGCAATTCTGCATATCCCATTATGGCAGTAAGGATATTGTTAAAATCATGCGCCATCCCTCCGGCAAGCCTTCCAACAGCCTCCATTTTCTGCGAATGATAAAACTGGTCTTCAAGTTTTTTCCGTAACAGCGCATTGCCGATTATTTCAGAAATCACTTTGAATACGGCAATGTCATCCTCTTCCCATTCCACCCGGCAGCCGGGATTATCGCAGCCGATAAAACCCGCCAGCTCCTGCTGAATAAAAAGCGGCATGAACAAAATCGATTCGACATGAGACTGCTGTAGTGTATTTCTCTCTGCCTCAGATAAACCGGGAATTGCCGCTATATCTGGAATGTGGCGGCATGTACCGTCGTCAAGCCACCTCGCTGCAAAAGAAATGATATTGGTTACCGGATAAAAAGAAACAGTATCCTGATCAGGCGGATTCTCAGGTTGATATTCATACAATTTCTCAATTACTGCGTTATGGCCGAGAAGCACCAGGTATACTCGCCGGGCTTTGCTGAGGCTGGCAATATCTTTCAATGTGACCGTAAACGTGTTTTCGATATCCGCCAAAGCCCCCACAAAGCGCGCGGAAATTGCGGATACTGCCTTTTCCATCTCCAGCCACGACGTAACCGTCTGCTCAGCTTTCTGCTTTTCGGCCAGCTCCCGTTTGAGCAGGACATTGGCCTGTTCGAGTTCCCGGCTCATTTTTTTATCGCGAGCAGCCATCCGGGCCATCTGTCTGTTGTAAAGAAGGAGCACAGCGCCGAGTATAATAAGGCCCAGGGAAATCGCCAGGGGTTCGGCAATTATCGAGGATCCCGGTGAAGAAGCCGCCGGCAATACTCCAGCATTCCGGGCGGTGATGATCAGCAGATAGGTGCCGATACTGACAAGCGTAAAAAACAGCGCCGCAAGCATGTCGATAAGTATTCCCGCAAGAATCGCCACCATCGCGTACCCGACAAGCATCGAATGACTCACACCCAGGTAGCAATTGCCGCCATACATGACAAGGTACAGCGCAAGGACAATAAGATACGAAGCTATTCTGCTGTTTTTGCTGCGGGAAAACCAGAATGATGCGATGCACAGCACCTGGATGGCGATACCGATAATTCCGCCGATTGCGGGGATCCTGCCGCTGAACCAGAAAATCATTATTACCAGGCCATATACAAATCCCGGCCCGGCAAGGAGCCAGACTACCGGTCGAAGCATGGCCCGGCTCCGCTCGCTGTTAAGCGGTTCAACAGCGCGATGGACTGAGGTATTGTTCGGCATCGTTTAAATATTACTTCAAACCAGGGCCCCAGTCAAGGAAACCGGTATCCGGATACAGCATTTTTTCCGGTAGTCATATCTCAGTTGTGGCCGCAATGACCTGCTCGATAGTCGTTTCCCCTTTGAGGGCAAGCTCTATTCCTGCCTGACGGAGCGTTTTCATGCCTTCCTGCTCGGCCCGGCGTTGAATTTCCAGTGTCGGCGCATTGCGCAGGATAAGTGTCCGGATTCCTTTTGATACGTCAATCATTTCAAAAATGCCGGTTCTGCCCATATATCCCGTACCGTTGCAATTGACACACCCTTCACCACTGTAAAACTTCAAATCACTGCCGGTATCGAGCTTCAACTGTTCAAGCATTTCCGGCGGCGGATTGACATTTGCGCGGCATTTGGGACAGATCCTCCTGACAAGCCGCTGGGCGATAATCAGGCTGAGCGCGGACCCGATAAGCAGCGGCGGTACACCGATATCAGTAAACCGGGCAATGGCCCCGGCCGCATCGTTGGTATGAAGTGTCGAGAGTACAAGGTGACCGGTGAGTGACATTTTGATGGCAATATCGGCGGTCTCGGCATCGCGGATTTCGCCGATCAGTACCACATCGGGGTCCTGTCGAAGAATCGAGCGGAGTGCATTTGAAAAATTCAGCCCGATCTTATTGTTGACCTGGACCTGCGTAATTCCCTCCATATGAAACTCCACCGGATCTTCCACGGTAACGATATTCCTGGCCACCGATTTGATTGTCTGGATTGCAGAATAAAGCGTGGTCGACTTTCCGCTTCCTGTCGGACCGGTAACGACTATCATGCCGTAGGGTTTGGTGATATTCTGTTTGAATACGGAAAGATCATGGGGCGTGAATCCGAGATTTGACGTGCTTCGCTCAAACGCTTCTTTATCGAGTATTCGAAGCACGGCTTTTTCTCCCCATACCGACGGCAGTATTGACACGCGGATATCGATCTCCTTCCGCCCGATTTTGACAACCATCCGCCCGTCCTGCGGAAGCCGCCGTTCGGCGATATCGAGATCGGAGAGGATTTTTATACGCGTAATTATTGCCTGATGCGAGCGTTTGGGCGGAGAAATCACTTTTCGCAATTCACCGTCGATCCGATACCGGACAGTCAATTCCTTTTCCATCGGCTCGATATGAATATCGCTCGCCCGGTCGCGCACCGCGTTGGCAATCAGCATATTTACCAGCTTGATAATCCCCAGCTCGGCGCCGGCCGCAGCAGCCTCTTCCACACTGAGGTCGTCGGCCTCCTGCTGAAGATACTCGACATCATCACCCAGATCGGCCATCAGGTCCGACGCGTCTTTCTGGGAAGAAATATCGGTATAATAACGCTCAATACTCGTATTGATATCATCAACCGTGCCCAGCGCAGGAACAATGGTCATATCGGTTATATCTCTCAATGTGTCGAGCTGCCGCAAATTCAACACATCGGCCATTGCAACAGTCAAACGGGTATCATCACGTTCAAGCGCAATGCAGGTAAACCGTTTTGCCAATGATTCGGGGACCAGCGCCACGACATTGAGGTCGGCGGAGGCATACTGCCTGGGCGTGGCGAGCGGCATGCCAAGCTGGCTTGAGAGAAAGTGCAGTTTCTGTTCCTCGCTGATATACCCGAGCATAACAAGCACGTCACCAAGACGACTGTCCGAGCCTTTCTGATACTCAAGTGCTTTCCGAAGCTGTAACGGAGAAATAATTGAATTTTCGACGAGAAGTTCACCGAGCAACTGCTGCGACTTGCTGAAATCCCCCTGCCGCCGCTTTTCATTTTCAATTTTCATGGAAACAACATGCGTCATGATTTTGCCGCCGAATTCCTGGGGAGATATGGGGAGCAGTACAATATCGTCAGTCGCAATATCCTGAATCCGCTCTTTGACCTCGGCACGGACCCCCTCCGAAAGGACTGCGAATACCGCAGGAATTTTTCTTACAATTTTCAGGAACGTAACATCCTCGACATATTTCTGGATGTCATCATTGACATCAAAAACAGCAACAGCAATATCGCACTCAAGACCGTTTTTCCTTGTCAATGGCTGATGAGAAATAGTAACAACATCCTGCAAGCCGCCCTGGTGAATCATAGCGGAAATTTTGCCGTACCCCTCCGCGTTGTCATATGTACAAACAGTAAGCC
>WJKA01000331.1 GCA_014729375.1 Chitinivibrionales bacterium | reverse complement strand
TCACGGTTCTGAAAAACCTTGTCCACCGGGGAGCTGTCGGCGGCGACATGAAAACCGGTGACGGTGCCGGGGTGCTGCTGCAGATCCCCCATGTTTTTTTCACTGAAGAAGCGCAGAAATCAGCGTTCTCCATTCCGGCGGAGGGGCAGTACGGCGTCGGCATGCTGTTTCTCCCCCGTGATGACCAAAACAGGGAGGCCGCCTGTACGCTGATCGCGGAGACAGTCGCCCGTGAAGGAGGAAAAATTACGGGGTGGCGTGACGTGCCGGTCACCCCCGCATGCCTCGGCTCAATGGCCGCAGATACCATGCCGTTTATCAAACAGGTTTTTATCGAGGTTGAAGGGCTTTCCGATGAAACGCTGGAGCGAAAGCTTTATGCTGTTCGGCGATGTATCGAAAAAGAAGCCGTACACCGTGGATATTGCCTCGATAATTTTTATATAGCGTCACTTTCCTGCAAAACAATAACGTATAAAGGGCTTTTTGTCGCCCCTCAGTTTGAAAAATTTTATCCTGATTTAAATGATAAAAATGTTCAGAGCGCCTTTGCACTGGTACATCAGCGATACAGCACCAACACATTTCCTTCATGGCCCCTTGCCCAGCCGTTCAGATACCTGGCACACAACGGTGAAATAAATACGCTTCGGGGAAATATCAATAAGATGCGGGCGCGAGAAACCACGCTTCGTTCCGAATTATTCGGCGAGGATATTACAAAGCTTCTACCGGTAATCGATTCGACATTGAGTGATTCGGCGATTTTCGACAATGTATTTGAGCTCATTTCGCATGCGGGCAGATCGATCGAGCATTCGATTATGATGATGGTCCCCGAGGCGTTTGGTGCCAAATATCATATCAGCCAGGATAAGCGTGCTTTTTACGAATATCACGCAGCAATCATGGAGCCCTGGGACGGTCCTGCAGCGCTGGTTTTTACCGACGGATCCAGGGTCGGGGCAGCACTTGACAGAAACGGCCTGCGTCCCGCGCGCTATGTGGTCACAAAAAGCGGACGCGTCATCATGGCCTCGGAGGTCGGCGTGCTGAACACGCCTGCAGAAGATATTCTTCAGAAAGGACGGCTGGCACCGGGTAAAATGCTGCTTGTTGACACCCAAAAAGGCCGTATCCTCTTTGATAACGAAATTAAAGCATCGATTTCGCGGCAAAAACCGTATCGCCGATGGCTTGAGGACAATCGTATCGAGCTGCGCGGGCTGTTTCAGCCGCCCGGACCACTAACGCATCTTGAAAAAAATATTGCTGTCAAACAGAAAATTTTCGGCTATACCGTCGAAGATCGTTCAATGATACTGGCCCCGATGGCAGCCAACGGTCAGGAGCCTGTCGGCTCCATGGGCAACGATGCATCCCTGGCGGTGCTCTCCAACCGGCCCCAGCTTTTGTATAATTATTTCAAGCAGCTTTTTGCTCAGGTGACCAATCCACCCATCGATCCGTACCGCGAGAACCAGGTCATGTCGCTGATGAGCTTTATCGGCAAAGAGCATAACCTTCTGGAGGAAACCCCAAAACACTGCCGTCAGCTCAAACTGCCGCACCCGATCCTTATCAATGAGGACATTGACAAGCTCAAGTCCGCCGACGACAACGGTTTCCGGGGCACAGTGCTGTCCGTGTGCGTCAGCTCAGGCGGGGGCCTGTTTGATCTCGGCAAAGCACTGGATACACTGTGTAAAGAAGCGGAGCAGCGGGTTAATGACGGTTATTCGCTTATTATTCTCAGCGACCGCCAGGCCGGTCCGGAATATATTCCAATTCCCGCGCTCCTTGCCGTCTCCGCGGTCCACCACCACCTTGTACAATGCGGCAAGCGGCAGCTTACCGGGCTTGTTATTGAAACCGGGGAAGCGCGTGAAGTTATGCATTTTGCCACGCTCATCGGATTCGGCGCAAGCGCAATCAATCCATACATGGCATTTGAAAGTATTGCTGATTTGAAAAGGGACGGCAACCTTCCCGGCGAACTCAAGCTGGAAGCAGCAATCGACAACTATATCACCGCGGTAAAAAAAGGGTTGCTCAAGATTATGTCCAAGATGGGCGTTTCGACGATCAGGAGCTACCGCGGCGCGCAGGTTTTTGAAGCAGTCGGGCTTAACGACGATGTTGTCAACCGCTTTTTTCCCGGGACCCCCTCGCGTATCGGCGGAATCGGCCTTGATGACATTGCGCGTGAAAGCCTGGACCGCCATACAGCCGCGCGTACTGATCCCGGTACCGACCACCGGCAGCTCGAGTCAGGGGGAAATATTCATTACCGTCGCTTTTCAGAACGTCATTTGATCTCGCCGGAGGCGATTACGCTCGTGCATCGCGCAATCCGGGAAAACGACTATGAGATTTACAAAAAATACTCCTCGCATGTCAACAGTGCGGCCGAAAGTCTCTGCACCGTGCGCGGGATGCTCCGGTTCAAGCGCCGGGATGCAGTTCCCCTCGACGAGGTCGAGCCGGCCGAATCGATTATTAAACGGTTCGTCTCATCGGCCATGTCGTTCGGCTCAATCAGCAAGGAAGCCCATGAGACGATTGCGCTTGCCATGAACCGGCTGGGAGCGGCAAGCAATTCAGGTGAAGGCGGTGAAGATGAAAGCCGGTTCAGGCCGGCGGCAAACGGTGACACCAGAAACAGCATGATCAAACAGGTTGCCTCTGCCCGGTTCGGCGTTACCAGCGCATACCTGGTGAGTGCACAAGAACTCCAGATAAAAATGGCGCAGGGTGCAAAGCCGGGCGAAGGCGGCCAGCTTCCCGGCCACAAGGTCAACGAAATCATCGCAAAAGTCCGGCACGCCACTCCGGGGGTTATGCTTATATCACCCCCACCCCATCATGATATTTATTCAATCGAAGACCTTGCACAGTTGATTTTCGACCTGAAAAACGCCAATCCCGATGCACGCGTCTCCGTCAAGCTGGTTTCTGAAGTCGGCGTGGGAACTATCGCTGCCGGAGTTGCGAAAGGCAAAGCTGACATGGTCCTGATCAGCGGCCATGACGGAGGCACCGGGGCATCACCGGTCTCATCGATCAAACATGCGGGCATTCCCTGGGAAATCGGTCTTGCCGACACGCAGCAGACACTGGTTATCAACCGCCTTCGCAACCGGATACGCATTCAGACAGACGGGAAAATACTGACCGGCCGTGATGTGGTCATTGCGGCACTGCTCGGGGCCGAGGAATTCGGGTTCGGCACCATGGCACTTGTCTGCATGGGCTGTATCATGATGCGCAAATGCCACCTGAACACCTGCCCTGTCGGGATCGCAACACAGGACCCTGTGCTGAGAAAGCGGTTTGCCGGTAAGCCGGAATATTTAATTCATTTCATGCAGTTTATTGCGCAGGATGTCCGGACAATCATGGCCGGTCTGGAGTTCCGCAGCATTGATGAAATGGTCGGTCGTGCCGATGTGCTCGAGGTTGACGATGCTATTGACCACTGGAAGAGCCGGGGCCTTGACTTTTCGAAGGTGCTTTATGTCCCGGAGATACCGGAGGGAAGCGGGCGCTGCTGCACAGAAAAGCAGCACCATGATTTTTCCCTGAGTATCGACCAGGAGCTAATCGACAAATCAAAAACCGCAGTGGAGAAAAAACAGCCGGTAAGCCTTTTTGCTTCGATCCAGAACAGCAACAGAACAGTGGGAGCGACATTGAGTTCTGAAATTTCACGTCTCTACGGAAGTGCCGGACTGCCGGCCGGCACCATTAAATGCAAATTTACCGGCTCTGCAGGCCAGAGTTTCGGGGCTTTCCTGGCGCCGGGTATCACATTCGAACTTGAAGGCGATGCCAACGACTATTTCGGAAAAGGCTTATCAGGTGGAAAAATCATCGTATATCCGCCAAAAGGATCAACATTCCGTCCGCAGAACAACATTATCACTGGAAATGTCAACTTGTTCGGTGCAACCGGCGGTGAAGTCTATATCAACGGCATGGCCGGCGAGCGGTTTGCCGTTCGCAACAGCGGTGCGGCAGCAGTTGTTGAAGGGGTCGGCGATCACGGTTGTGAATATATGACCGGCGGCGTTGTCGCCGTACTGGGGCGGACCGGAATAAATTTTGCCGCAGGAATGAGCGGCGGCATCGCGTTTGTTCTCGACGACGACCAGTTGTTTGACACCAAGTGCAATCTCGAAATGGTCGATATCGAACCGCTTGCCGAAGAAAACGATAAAAAGCTCCTGTTGCAGCTTATCCAGAACCATGTGACGCTCACCCGGAGCGAGTACGCATCGAGGATACTTCGTGACTGGACAGAAATGCTGCCACGGTTTGTCAAGATCATGCCCCTTGACTACAGAAAAGCGCTGGCGCGCATGCGCAAGCAGGAATCCAAAGAATCTGAAGTGGTCTCAATGACCGAGGAGGTCTTCGAATAATGGGTAAAACAACAGGGTTTCTGGACTTTAGCCGCCGCACACCGGTATACATACCCGTCGAAGAACGCGTGCGGAATTATCGCGAATTTGTTGTTCTTCAGCCCGGTGAAGAGCTCGAAAAACAGGGCGGCCGCTGCATGGATTGCGGCATTCCATTCTGCCATGCTGTCGGATGTCCTGTGTACAACCTGATACCCGAATGGAATGACTGCGTATACCGGGGAAAATGGAAAGAGGCCTACTACCGCCTCGAAATGACAAACAATCTTCCGGAAGTAACCGGACGGGTGTGTCCGGCGCCCTGTGAGGCATCGTGTACATTGTCAATAAATACCGCACCGGTAACAATCAAGCAGATTGAGCTGGCGATAATCGAGCGCGCGTTTCAGGAGGGATGGGTTGTGCCCCGCCCGCCCGACCATGAAACGCGTAAACGAGTGGCAGTGGTCGGTTCCGGCCCTGCAGGTCTGGCCGCGGCACAGCAACTCAGAAGGGCCGGCCATACAGTCACGCTCTTTGAAAAAGAGGATAAAATCGGCGGCATACTCCGCTACGGTATTCCCGACTACAAACTCGACAAGCAGGCCCTTGACAGGCGTATCGAACAGATGGCCGCCGAGGGGGTAGTGTTCGAAACCGATGTTGTTATCGGTGATGACATTTCGGTACGCTACCTGCGAAAATCATTCGACGCGATACTGCTGACCACCGGGGCCGGCACCCCCCGAAACCTCCACGTGCCCGGCCGCGGCCTTGAAGGGATCCATTTTGCCATGGACTATCTTAAAATGTCAAATAAATGTGTGGCGGGTGAATTGAATGAATACCAGATAATCACGGCAAAAAACAAAACCGTCCTGGTTATCGGCGGCGGAGACACCGGTGCAGACTGTGTCGGGACCGCAATACGTCAGGGAGCACGCCAGGTTTACCAGTACGAAATCATGCCGAAACCCATGGCCTGGGACAAGCCCTGGAACCCCTCATGGCCCGAATGGCCGCAGATTTTCAGAACAGCATCATCGCACGAGGAGGGATGCATCCGTGAGTGGAGTGTCCTGACAAAACAGTTCAGAGGGCACGACATACATGTTGAAGAAGCTGATTTTGCCCGGGTCGAATGGGCGCCCGGCAAGGCCAGAGGCCGACCGGCAATGAAAGAAATTCCCGACTCGGAATTTTCTCTCAAAGTAGACCTCGTGCTTCTCGCTATGGGTTTTCTGCACGCAGAGCACAGCAAGCTAGTTAACGATCTCGGCATCAGCCTGGATGAACGGGGCAACCTGAAAACAGATAATTATGCAACAAGTTCCGGGGGCGTGTATGCTGCAGGAGATTCCGGAACAGGCGCATCACTGGTGGTCAGAGCAATTTTCCATGGAAGAGAAGCGGCAAAAGCAATTGATAACTATTTGAAAGGTTGAAGTTGATGCCCGGACAGCACATCAGCAAGATCAGTGTGACGCTGAATGTGTCACGCAGCGTATCAGCTCAGAGCAGGGTTTTGTGCAGTTACTGCTTTGTAACAATTCAATGCCTGTTCAGAAAAGCCTTTTCTGAACGGAGTGCTCGCCTTCGCTTGCAGGCTTAAGCCTTCGGCTTCAACTTGAGCCTATGCAGAGAGCTTCGGCTTTACTGGTCGGCTCTACAAGCCGGCGTGACAGGATGGGGTTCTGTTGTACGTGTCTGATATAATAATGGTTACACAAAAATGACACTCCACCGTCCCAGTACGCCGTTTAAAATTGATGAAAGTCCATTGTGAACAGGTACTATACAGGAAGGAATCTATTCGGAAACAGAATGAAACTCGAGGGAACGATACACGGTGCGCCCCGATGGGCCGGCACAGAATCTGCCGAATACCCGGGAGCGCTTAATCAGTTCACTGTTTTTTTCAGGAATAAGGTTACACCCTCTGGAAATTTGTCGGCACAATTGCTATTTTATTGCCGGCACTGAGAAAAAAATATGCCCGAGGTAAGCAAAGCGACCGTGAGAACAATCGCATTTTCAACAGGGGACTGCGAGTGATGCATCAGGCATCACTGACACGATATCCAGTGTTCCTTCCATTGTTTTCTCAAAATCTTTCTGTTTTTCGAAAAAAATTCCGCAATTTATATACCATTATTTCAAAGAAGAGGTTTCCGTGAAAGGTTATATTGCATTTGAGGACGGAGCTGTATTTGAAGGCACATCTTTTGGCGCTGCCGGGGAATCGCTTGGAGAGGTCGTTTTCAATACTGCAATGACTGGATATCAGGAAATCCTGACCGATCCTTCATACAGCAGCCAGATAGTCACCATGACATATCCGTTGATTGGAAATTACGGCATTAACGAAACAGATATTGAATCGTCCCGTATACAGGTTGCCGGATTTCTTGTCAAGGAAGCCTGCAAATATCCGTCGAATTACACCAGTTGCGGTTCACTGGGTGAGTATTGTGAAAAAGCGAATATTATCGGGATTGAAGGGCTTGATACCCGTGCAATTACCCGCAAAATACGGCTTGCCGGGGCCATGAATGCTGCAATGTATGCAGGAGAAAATAAAATCAATACTGATGATCTTGTCGACAAAGCAAAGGCGTGGGACGGGCTTCAGGATAAAGATCTTGTGAAAAATGTCACCTGCACCGAGGCGTATCGATGGAATGACCGGACCGGTTCACAACAACCATCCGGAAAAACACCATATTCGATTGTGGCATTTGACTTCGGAATAAAATATTCGATTCTCCGGATTCTCGAATCACTGGGCTGTCGAATTACCGTTGTACCGGCATCAACGTCTGCCAGGGATGTTCTTGCGATGAATCCTGACGGCGTATTTCTTTCAAACGGACCGGGTGATCCCGGCGGGGTACCGTATGCGGTCGAAACAATCAAAGCGCTTATCGGCAAGCTGCCGGTTTTCGGCATCTGCCTCGGGCACCAGCTCATCGCACTCGCGCTTGGTGGCACGCGATACAAGCTCAAATTCGGCCACCACGGCGCAAACCATCCTGTCCGGTACATGAAAAATGGTGAAATAGAAATTACATCACAAAACCACAATTATTGCATTGATTCGGATACGCTGAAAAGTACCGGGGCCACGATGACGCATCTGAATCTCAACGACACTACCTGCGAAGGTCTCGAGGTTCCGGAATCAGAGGTGTTCAGCGTGCAATACCATCCCGAAGCATCACCGGGACCGCATGATTCCGGGTATTTATTTGAACAATTCATAGACACAATAGAAAAAAGATAATACATCACCACACTACTGCAGGAGAATACATGCCCAGACGCACAGACATTCATCGGATACTGATAATCGGAAGCGGACCTATTGTAATCGGCCAGGCTTGCGAATTTGATTATTCGGGGACGCAGGCATGCAAGGCACTTCGGGAAGAGGGTTATGAAGTCATTCTGGTTAATTCAAATCCGGCGACAATAATGACCGATCCGCGCATGGCCGACCGGACGTATATCGAGCCGGTTACCCCTGAGATCGTTGAAAAGATTATTGCCAGGGAAAAGCCCGATGCGATTTTGCCAACCATGGGCGGACAGACCGGACTGAACACGGCTATGGAGCTTGCTGAAAACGGCGTGCTGCAGCGGTACAATGTTATGCTGATCGGCGCTGATCAGGACGCGATTAAAAAAGCCGAAGACCGGAGCAGTTTCAAGGCCGCGATGCAGAAGATCGGACTTGATATCCCTCAGAGCGCGCTGGCGTACAACATGGATGAAGCGTGGGCAATTGTAAAGGAAATCGGCTTCCCGATTATAATCCGTCCGAGCTACACCCTTGGCGGAACCGGTGGTGGTATCGCTCATACTGAAGCTGAATTCGAGCGGCAGGCCCGCCTCGGGCTCCATTACAGCAGAATAAATGAAATTCTTCTTGAGGAATCGGTGCTGGGGTGGAAAGAATATGAGCTTGAAATTATGCGCGACCACAGCGACAATGTTGTTATCATCTGCTCGATCGAAAATATCGATCCCATGGGAATCCATACGGGTGACAGTATCACGGTTGCCCCTGCGCAAACCCTTACCGACCGGCAATATCAGCACATGCGTGATGCATCCATTGCCATCATCCGTGAAATCGGCGTGGATACGGGGGGATCGAATATCCAGTTCGCAGTTCATCCGGATACGGGACGGATGGTTGTTATCGAGATGAATCCGCGGGTGAGCCGGAGTTCGGCGCTTGCATCCAAAGCCACGGGATTTCCGATTGCCAAATTTGCCGCAAAACTCGCGGTCGGTTATTCACTCGATGAAATCCGCAATGACATCACCAGGGAAACACCGGCCTCATTCGAACCGACGATCGACTATTGCGTGGCAAAAATCCCCCGCTTTGCGTTCGAGAAAT
>WJKA01000330.1 GCA_014729375.1 Chitinivibrionales bacterium | reverse complement strand
GACATTGACAGAGTACCTGGGAAGACAGCTTGCCGAAAAAAGGATATCTTCACGCATGCGACTGCTGGCCCGGTTTATTATCGGGTCGCTCGATTCTGACGGTTATTTACGGATTTCCATTGATGACATTGCCGGGGCAACCAGAACCAGTGTTTACGAGGTTGAGGAGGCGCTTAATGTTATCTGGCAGTTGGAGCCGCCGGGGGTCGGTGCCCGGAATCTGCAGGAATGCCTTGCACTCCAGCTCAAAGCCCGGGGCATGGGTGATACGCTTGCCATGAAGGTTATCAGCCGGGCATGGGACCTGTTTGAAAAAATGAAAGTGCCCGATATCGCCCAGAAACTTGGTGTGGAAACCCGGGAGATTCAGGATGCAATCAATGTTGTCAAGACACTGAATCCAAAGCCCGGCTATTCAGTTGCAGGAGAAAATTCATCAACGATTATTCCAGATCTTATTGTTGAGAAGGTTGATGGCGAGTTTGTTGTCTCGTTGAATGATCGCTCGATACCCTCGTTGCATATCAGCCGGACGTATGCCGATATGATCCGGCGGGGCAGTTCTGCCAAGCCGGAGATAAAAAAGTATATCAGGGAAAAGCTTAATAATGCATCATGGTTGATCCGCTCGATCGAGCAACGAAAAACCACGATGTTGCGCGTTATGTATGCAATTATCGAAAAGCAGCGGGAATTTTTCGAAAAGGGCCCGCCCAACCTCACCCCTTTGAAGCTTCAGGACATAGCAGATATGATCGAGATGCACATTTCGACAGTGAGCAGGGTAACCAGTAATAAATATGTGCAGACCTCCCACGGTATTTTCGAGTTGAAATATTTTTTTACAGAAGCAATTGGACAGGATTCAAACGGCGGAGATGTTTCTTCTGAGCGGATAAAAAACCGTATCAGAGAATTGATTGAAAACGAGAATTCCCGGAAGCCGCTTTCGGATCAGCGGATATCGGATATGCTGAAGCGTGAGGAATTCAAGGTTGCCCGCAGGACGGTCGCCAAGTACCGGGAGCAGATGAAAATTCTTCCGGCCCGCCTGAGACAGAAATATGATTGAGCGGACAACAAGCAGGAGAACAAGAAAAATACCGGCACCTGTTTCTGCAGAAGTCCCGTCGAACGGCACGGTGCGCTTTCCGTCGTGGCTGAAACGGGGTATTCCTTCGGGAGGAAGAAAATCGGTGGTCGAGAGCCGCCTGGACCGGTGGAAACTCCATACGGTGTGCAAAGAAGCGCGATGTCCCAATCGATGTGAATGCTATGCCTCGGGCAGGGCCACATTTCTGATCATGGGCGAAACATGTACGAGGAATTGCGCGTTTTGCGGTATTAATTCCGACGCGCCGGCGCAGCTTGACCGGAGCGAGCCGGAGCATCTCTCGCGCGCGGTTAAGGAGCTCGGGCTCCGGTATGTCGTAATAACCTCGGTAACCCGGGATGACCTTCCCGACGGCGGTGCAACCCATTTTGCCGCAGTCGTGCATGCGCTTAAACGGCAGGTACCGGGAATCAGGGTGGAAGTACTGGTTCCCGATTTCAGGGGAAATATGGACTCGGTGCGTACGGTGATTGAAAGCGGTATTGATGTGTTCAATCATAATATCGAAACAGTGCACCGGCTGTATCCGTCAATCAGGCCGGCGGCGCAATACCGGCGGTCTCTTGACGTGCTTGCGTATGCAGCAAAGCTGAAGCCGGATGTCCCGGTCAAGTCGGGCATTATGGTCGGGCTGGGAGAAACCGGAACCGGCGTGATCGATGCAATGCACGATCTGCTGAACGCGGGATGTACCATACTGACTATCGGACAATATCTTCAGCCGTCGGACAACCAGGTACCGGTAACAGAATTCATTGCACCCGGGGTATTTGACCGGTATGCCGCGCGGGCCCGTGAAATGGGTTTTGCCGCTGTTGTCGCCGGTCCCTTTGTCAGGAGCTCATACCGGGCTGAGGAGCTCTATAGAAAAGTAAAAAATTGTGCTGAAAATTCCCAATCTGCCGATCTGAAAGAAAGGAGGCGTGCGCATGGAAGTGCAAATAACGTATCGTCATTCGAAAGCATCTGATGGAATGAAAGAGTCGATCCGGAGCGACGTGGAGAAGCTTGAGAAATTCCATGAAAAAATTACTTCCTGCCGCGTTATTATCGATGAAGAATCAATCAGCAAGAAAGTTGAAATTGTCATCCATGTCCAGAACCATGTGATCAAGGCGGTGGGGAAAGCCGAGAATCTGGGCAAAGCCTTTGATCAGGCGCTTGGAAAAGCCGAGCGTCAATTAAAGAAAATCAACAAGAAAATCAAGGAGCACAAAGGCGTCAAGAGCGGCCGGGCTGCATCACAAAGGCAGCGGCCGAAAAGCGAGGGTGATGAATTTGACGAGGAGCTGGAGTAGCAGCTATGATTGGAGCAGCACGACAATCTGCCCGGAAAGTAATTTGTTACGGTAAAAAAATGTCGGAATGTCCCGGGCCCGATCCAAAATGATGAAAGGAGCGCGTGAGTGAAAAAAGCGAATGTGGATCTGATTGTCGGTGGGTCCATCCTGATTGCGCTTCTGATAATGATTACCGGCGTACTCTGGTTGAAGGAGATCAATGTCACGCGGGACAAGGTAGAATACACCGTTTTGTTTCCGAATATCGGGACGCTTCAGTTCGGCGATCCGGTTATGGTAAACGGGGTAAAAAAAGGAATTGTTTCGGATATATCGCTGTATAAAGACAGTGTTGCTGTTGTTCTCAAGCTGGAAAAAAGTGTGAAATTGACCGATTCATCCAGGGTGACCGTTCAGAATATCGGCATTATGGGTGAGCGGATGATTGGAATTCATCTTTCCCGCCGGGGAACCCCGTATGTGCCGAATAATAAAAAGGGGGAACCTGCACAGCATATTCCGGGCTATTTTGACAGCGGTATTGCCGAGGCGATGGGAATGGTCGGCACGGTGCTTGGCGACGTTGAAGTGCTGGTTGAAAATGTCGAGACGATTTTTAATGCGACAATCGGGGACACGGCATTCGTCGTGGTGTTCGATCAAATACTCGGCCGTCTCGATGAAATCAGCAATCTGACACACGCGCTTCTTGCCGATAATAAAAAAGAGATCGAACGCGCTGTTCATAACCTGCATCTTGTATCGAACGATATAAGGGAGATAGTTACCACCAATAAGGGTGATATTAACAAGCTGGTGGAAAATGGCGCTGCGTTGACCGATCAGGCACTGGTTATTGCCGACGGCATAGATTCGATAAGTACGACAGTGCGGCACATGCTTGTCGATATCGAGGACGGTAAGGGAGCACTGGGGAAAATGATTGGTGATGAAGACTTTTATGATGATGTTAAAAAATCCGTTGCAGACCTGGATGAACTGGTCAAAGAGGTCCGGGAGGATGGCTTGAAAGTCAAAATCGGATTACGGAAACGACGAAGAGACAGAAAGTAAAATGCAAGAACGAGACATTCCGGTTGTCAACAGCCTGGGCATACATGCCCGTCCGGCGTCGCTGATTGTCGAGACTGCAAATAGATTTTCATCGTCAATTACACTTGAAAAGGACGGTATCAGCGCGGATGCGAAAAGCATAATAAATGTAATGATGCTCGCGGCTGCATACAATTCGACGGTGAAAATCAAAGCATCCGGCGCGGATGAGGAGGAGGCTGTTGAGGCTATTGCCCGTCTCTTTGCAGAGAAATTTCACGAAGAATAGTATTTTATGAGATTGCCAGCGCGTCGTTCGAGTGCAGGCGGTTAATTCGAAACAGAAGACAGAGGAACAAGCAGATATGGGTTCTGTAAATATAGGCCTTGTCGGTGCAGGGACCGTCGGAGGCGGTGTTGTCAAGATTCTGAACAGGCAAATTGCTTTTTTCAATTCGGCGCTCGGCCTGCCTGTCTGGCTGAAAAGAATTGTTGACAAAAGAAGGCAGCTTTTCGGCGCGCTCCCGACCGGCGAAGCGATTTGCAGCGAAAATTTCGAGGATATCCTGAATGACGATTCGATTCAGATCGTTGTCGAGCTGGTCGGCGGGACAACATTTGCCCGGACAGTGATTATCGAATCCCTGAAACGGGGCAAGCATGTCGTGACCGCCAACAAGGCGTTGATTGCCGAATATGGCCCGGATATCTTTTCCGCTGCCGACGAAAATAATGTTTCGGTGTATTTCGAAGCCGCGGTCGGCGGGGG
>WJKA01000329.1 GCA_014729375.1 Chitinivibrionales bacterium | reverse complement strand
CAAATTTGAGCAGCGGGGCGCTCATGCAGTCGAGCTGTTGTCGGCAAACGGCCGGGTGATGGCCGCGCACACGGGCACGAAGCCTTCAGCGTACAGTTTTCCGACAAATCAACTGGCGTCGGGGGTTTATTTTGTGCGGGTGAAAACCGATGGAATGGAAGATTCGCAGCGGTTTATTGTAAACAGATAACGATTATTTTTACTATTTGAATATTCAGGGCAGGAACTGTTTCCTGCCTTTTTTTGTTGGTATGTCTGGTTGTATCCTTGACACGTAAGGGATTGCTCAATTGCCCCCCGATATACAGATAGCCATGCCGGAAATTGCTCGAAATTTTCAGGGAGATATTACCTGAATCGGCTCTATAAGAACTATTTTATATTCTCTCAGATCCCATTGGTGCTCTTTTTCATTGATCAAATAATCCATGCTGCTGTCATAATTTGCATAGCTCATGTTTTTTCTGTATGGTAGAATATACCTTATCCGATTATTTAAGTCTGTAATAAATTGATACCCATTATAATCACCAGCATTATTCGATGAAAGCGTATCCAGTACAGTAACTCCCTGCTGAGAAAGAATTTTTTTGCACGTGTCCTGAAAGATAATATAATCAGCCAATTTTTGTATATCAGGCGCTACTCCTCCTTTAGAATAGTATTCAGGTATTTTTAAATAGCAAAATATTTCCCAATTCCTGTTTGTTGCAGGGCTTTCCCATACCAGCTCATAATATCCCGCTTCTAGAGTTGAATCGCCAAATTGCATACGTATTTCCTGCTGCGCGATCCATTCCGCCGACGTATCATGATAAAATGGCAAATCCCCCAGCTTACCGGTAAAAACATACACATTAGAGCACCCGTTACTATCAGAACAGGATACTGGATCCGTACTTGTTGACGAGTCGGTGCAGAAAAGCAGCAACCATGCTGCAAGAAGAAAAATCGACAGGAACCTTTTTTTCGCACAAACGCGGAATTGTAAAGCCATGACCTCACTCCTTTTGGAAACTCCGGGTCAGCACCCCGCAAAACAGGTGTTCCTTGCTGGTAAAGAATTATGAATATAATAAATGTGTCCTCCTGAAGAAAGCACATTCCCGCGAATAAATATCTGTATCGCTGGATTCAGCTTCAACGCTTCCCCGGCCTGGTATTCGGAGAACCGCTACTGATAATCGAACAATTCTTTTTTTAATTTCACTGTACCATCACCTTTTAGTATATTATTTGACTTCACTAATTATTGTTCTGAAACGGGGCAGGTTACATCAAAGGTTTTCTTTACGGAAAGGAGTTATTCCATAATGGACACACCAATACTTCAAGGCCTTGATTATGGCGTAATAGGGTTGTACATTGTCGCCCTGATTTCACTCGGTATATGGATCGGGTATTCGAAGCGGGAATCGCAGGACCTTTTCCTTGGCGGACGGAGCTTTGGATGGTTCGGAGTGGGAGCATCGATATTCGCAACCAATATTGTGCCGGGTTTTTTAACAGTAACCACAATGAGCGGTTACAAGTACGGTCTTGTCGGCGCCAACATGGAATGGCTAGCCTGGATTTTCCTTTTGCTGCTGTGCATGGTTTTTATCCCGCATTATCTGACAATAAAAATCCCCACCATGCCCCAGTTTTTAAAACGTCGCTACGGACCCGGTGCATATAATTTCATGTCTTTTTATGCAATATTCGGTATTGTTTTCATGTGGACTGCCGGCAACCTGTATATCGGCGGCCTGTTCCTCTCTCAGATCACCAACTGGCCGCTATGGACTTGTTCTGCAATCCTTGCGATCATTGCAGTGACGATCACCATGGCCGGCGGACTGGCATCAGTCATTATCACCGATACATTCCAGACCATAATAATGATAATCGGCTCAACAATCGTAACAATAATCGTCTTCAATCATGTGGGAGGAATCAAAGAGCTTGTTGACAACACTCCGGAGCATTACTGGAAGCTTTTCAGGAGCGGTGAAGGTGTCAATTATCCCTGGTATTCCATTGTTTTCGGCTATCCGGTTATGGCAATCTGGTTCTGGTGCACCGACCAGACAATTGTCCAGCGCGTGCTGGGCGCCAAAAGTATTCGTGAAGGCCAGTTGGGAACTGTTTTTACCGGTTTTCTGAAAATTCTTCCTCCAATGATCTGGCTTCTTCCCGGAATCATGTGTTATGTGCTTCATCCAAACCTTGCCGATCCTGACAAGGCGTTTGTCACGATCCTTCAACACCATGTGCCTGTTGGACTGACCGGGCTGATGATCGCTATATTTATGGCAATGCTTATCAGCACGCTCGATTCTGCATTAAATTCATTCAGCACAATATTCACGCTTGATATATATGCCCGTTTTATCAAACCTGATGCCACCGAAAAGCAGCAGCGAAATATCGGCCGCATCATGATTTTTCTTGCTGCATTTTTCGCCTTTTTAGGAGCAATCTTTTTTGAAAGTCTCAAGGAAAATCTGTTTGACCTGTGCAATATGCTGAATACCTGGACTGCCCCTGCCCTTGCAGCAACTTTTCTTATGGGGGTTCTGTGGAAAAAATCAAACGGAAGGGCTGCTAT
>WJKA01000328.1 GCA_014729375.1 Chitinivibrionales bacterium | reverse complement strand
CCATTTTAGTGGTATTTCATCACCGATTCGGAATGTTTTGTTTTCGATTTCGTCGCGGTTAACAACAATGACACTGTCGGCTAAAGCGAATACCTGCCCGGGAAAGACAAGTGCAGTGAATACAGCCGTCAGACACCATTTTACATACGTTTGAAGCAACTGCTGAATACGCATCGAGGACCTCCTGTGTTTTTTTAAATGATTGTATACGTTTCGGACATACCGGGAAAATACCCAGTCAAGCGCAGAAAATCTATAAATATTTATTTTTTTGTTTAGTTGCACAATATGCATGTCCACATTCCTTCTACATTTATATTTTGTTATTTCTTTTATTTGTAATATTATTAATATTTATTCTGTTTGCAGATTATTGTGCTGCATTAGTTGTATTTTGAATACTGCATTACAGCATCTGCTGGATATTTTCAGACAATATTTTAAATATTATGTTTTGCTCTGGCAAGTTCATAAGGCTCTGACCACTCTGAACCGTGCTTACAGGCAACAAACAGGTCCTGATTTTCGCTTTCTTCGTAGACGGCATAATAAAAGGTCAACACTAATTTGCCCGGTCTCCATTTGGTGATTACCGGATTATGAGCGTAGACATGGCCGGTATTTGGGCGCCATTCGGTCCAGCTTGACGGCGCCGCGCGCATTTCGTCAAGGACCGCTTCGGTGCGGCCAGAGTTGGCGGCGTGGAGGATTGTTTGTGAAAAAAGAAAAACAGCAGTTGCATATGCGAGCGTTCCGAATCGCATAAAAGCCCCCTTTCTTGAAGTTAGCCGAGTAACTTACTATTGCAGCCTTTCGAATTTTTAAACGAGAAATTCAATGCCGAAAATTAGCTGCAAGTATTCCCGAAAAAGGTTTATTTGATAATCTATGCAGTAAGCAATCGCGGCGCTTTCCAAATATTGTAATTTAAATCAGGATTATAATAGAAGTCTTGATATTTTAATGGGGAAGGAGTGGTGGCCCGAATCATCGTAAGATAATAAGGCGCAGAGATAATTCTGCTTGATGCAGTGATCCATCGGTTTTACGAAGATGAGTCACATAAAATAAGCAGGATACAATCATTTCCGGGCTTCTATGTCTGAATCATATACATTGATGTAAAATGATATTCTGCCGCTTATTGTATCAGCGGCAGATTGAACGATGCCTGCGTTTCGGATGCATCAATAGCCGTTTGCGCAATCAGTCTTCCTTTTCCGTCATGTATAGAGTCGAAAAAAGCAGTATCTGGATAACTTCCGCGCGTTCATTGCAAGTGGCCTGCACAAGTGATTTATTGTGACTTTGCTGAATCCTTTTTATCCATTTTTATCCATTTGCCCCTTTCTTACTATTCTTTCGTCTCAAAATGCCTTCATTTATTTTATTGAGGCATTCATTTCTATCATATGCAAGGAGTTCCAAGATACTGCCCACCAAGTCATCGATTCTCTTCCTAAGCCGGCTTCGCCGGAGAGGACGTAATGAAATTCATAAGGAATTGCGCTTTAATATCAAGGTACTACAGCACTTATGAACATCGCTGGTACTGCTACTATCCATCCGCATAAAACGGGTGTTTCCGGGTGATGTAACAGCTTCAGAAATATGAGCTTGAATCCGGAACTGGAAAATTCCCGGGAAATTGTTGCTTCGGTAAAGCCATTCGATTATAATTATTCCAGCAGGTCAAAAAATCAAAAAAGTGTCCAACATTTCGTGAGGACGATGTTAAGAAAGAAAGTAGCCTTTTCCACCGATCAGTTTCAAGTGGTGGTGGATGCACTTACTAACATAGTAAACCTATCAGTTAGTTTATCGCAGCGTCTTTCGCTCAACAAGCATCCCCTCGACTTCAAAGGGCCGGCGCTGCTTTGTATGCCGATAAGCATTGGGGCGTGCAACGAAATCAAGCATGGCGTGGACCATGGCGCGCACGTTGAAATTATAGCTTGTCAAATTTGCCGCCAGCGCCTGCGGGGAATCGTCGAAACCGACAACAGAAAGTTCTTGCGGAACCGCAATGCCGCATTCCCGCGCAAATGTCAAAGCTTCCAGGGCAACCCGGTCATTGCATGCAATCCAGGCGGAGCAGTCGGCGGCGGCAACCCGTCCGAAAAGTGTCTGCATCTGCAGCTTGAATTCGGCCTCCGGCATTATAATCAGGGGGATATGTGAATAAAACAGGCTGTCGAGTTCTGCCGTATAGATATCCGGCAACTGCTTTTTCCAGCGATCGTATGATACTTGCAGTGTCTTGATATCACAACGCGCATGGGCCGGCTGAAAATAAAATTTATGAATATCCGGAGGGTTTTCATCCACAAATGTCTGTACGCCATCCGGCAGCCCGGCGGCGGCATATATTTCCCGCAGGCCCTCCAGACGGTTGTGAGACCATACCGAGTCATGAAACGGACTGATATATGCTATCCGCTTATGGCCCCTGTAAATAATTCGTTGTGCAGCACGCTTTCCCGTCAGTGAAGAGATCGCCATGGAATAGTTGTGCACCAGCGGTTCACGGGTCAACGACGGCAATCGCCAGCCTCCGCACACGTCCAATACGGCCAGCGGCTTTCGAAACGCGGTCAGCTCGCGCCACACCCAATCCATCGCCCCTTCAAGCAGGGGCGGCGCGGTAACCATAAATATATACCCGATTGTATCCTCTGTATCCCGCAGACGTATGCGGCCCTCACCGGGTTGCGCAAAGTAGTATGTTCCATGCTCTTTATCATGATACTCGCCGATAATTTCAAGTTCGATGCCTGCGCGCGAACATTCATCCGACAATGCGCGAATAAAATCCTGATTGAGAATACCCCCTGAAAGCAGAGCGCCGTCGGCAGCGGACTGGGTGACAAAAACAACTTTCGTTCGGCTGCGCGAAGCGGCGATTACGCCCATACGGTATGTTCGTTTGTGCATATCCAGCAATCCCTCTTCACGCAATTTTTCAAGGGCTTTCTTTAGCGGGCGATACGAGCTGCCATATCTGACGGCCAGCTCTTTTATCGAAGGCAGGGGCCGTTTTCGGGAAAAACCTCCGGTAAGCAGGTCAAGCCGCAGCTTGCGCGCCAGCATCACCCAGGCATATTCCGCAGACCTCTTCGATTCGTTGGATGACAGCTCTTCAGCAAGCTCCGCACATCGCTCATGCGCACACGGCGCCACCGAATACCGTCTTCCCTGCTTCCCCTCGACAATTCCTCGTCTTTTCAAAACAGATAGCGCTCGTATCATGCTCTGATATGAAACACCGGCTCGTTGGCAAAGCGCCGCTACCGGGGGCAATACTTTTTCCTTTTCCATGCCTTGATCTAAAACCAAACGGTCTATGTACTGGATTGCTCGCTTTACCGCAGTACCTGTTCGCTCCTGCATGCTTGAACCTCCTTTCGCTACATATATAATTATATATATAATAATCATTCTGATCAATAAAAACTGAACGCTCAATAGGCTGCGCGTGATTAGATTAATGTCAGAAATGAGCATGAGCATACAAAACACTCCATTTTCTGCTTAATCAAAGGAGATAATGATGACAATCAGATGGCAAATCAAGAGTGCCTACTTGCTTGCTCTGGTCGTATGCAGGCTCACGGCACAACCGTGGATCATATCACAAAACGGCCCCGGGATAGGCGATGAAGGCGCTTTATTGCTTGACGCTATCGAGCTGCGTGAGCGGATAAATGTTTTTGATTCGCCGGTTCGCACGGAAGACGGCTTGCCGCTGCATATTGGCGCCGGGTGGAATCGGGGCCGAGGTATCGACCAAAAAGGCTTTGTCGGGTTGATTGATGAAGTCCGTTTGTATAATGGTGAACTCAGCCCGACTGATATCCAACTGCTGGCTTCCGGGCAGGCGGTAATCGCGAAGGAACAGATGTATCAATCAAAGGCATTGCATGGCGGTACAATGCTCGATAAGGCTATTGCGGTTATATATGATATAACCGGAAGACAGATCCGGCGCTGCAATATTTCAGAGCTTGAGGCGCACCGCCTTCCCGCAGAAACAAAACGCCGCACGGCACGAGGTATACAATTTGTGAAATATGAATACGGAAAGCAGTTAATATTTGAGAAAAAAATCAAAATAAAATAGCGCACCGGCAAGCTATTGCGGTTCGCAGAAGGAGCGAATATGATGAAACATACCACTGAAATACACCGCAGAGAATTCTTACGGGTGATCGGAAAATCGGGGCTTGCGCTTTGCGCTGCGCCACACATCCTCAGGAGGGCTGTCATGACATCCGCTGCGCCGAATTCCCGGCAACCGAACATTATCCTTATCTGTCCCGATGACCTTGGCTATGGCGACCTCGGCTGCTACGGCCAGCAGCGGATCGAAACCCCATCCGTTGACAAAATGGCCTCCGAAGGCATGCGATTCACCCAGTTTTATGCGGGAACGACTGTCTGCGCGCCGTCACGGTGCACGCTGCTCTCCGGTTTGCATACCGGCCACTGCCTGGTGCGCGACAATATCGAAATAGACGGCGGCCAGATGCCGCTTACTCCTGAAACGGTAACCATTGCCGAGGTACTGAAAACCGCGGGATATGAGACGGGATGCATCGGGAAATGGGGCCTTGGTCCGCTTGATTCCACCGGCGATCCGAATAATCAGGGATTTGATTACTTTTGCGGCTATTATAATCAGGCTTTTGTGCATAATCATTATCATGATTTTGTCTATCGTAACGGTGAACGTATCGACCTGGGACAAGATCGCTACCAGGATGATCTCTTTACCGAAGAGGCGCTGTCGTTTATCGAGCGCAATGCGGACAAACCTTTCTTTCTCGACCTTGCCTTTACTATCCCGCATGCGAAAATGCAGGTACCCGATATCGGCAAGTATGCCACTGAATCGTGGCCCGATAATGAAAAAAAATTCGCCGCCATGGTCACGCGCATGGATGCCAATGTCGGCACTATCCTGCAAAAGCTGCGGAGTCTGGGTATAGACCAAAAGACACTGGTGATTTTCGCGTCAGATAACGGTCCGCACCGGGAGGGTGGTCACAGTTCCGGATTTTTTGACTCCAACGGCCCGTTACGCGGGATCAAGCGGGACCTGTATGATGGTGGTATCCGGGTACCGATGATCGCCTGGTGGCCCGGGACCGTTGCCGCGGGGTCCACCTCGCATCATATCGGTTATTTCCCCGATTACTTTGTTACATTCATGGAACTGGCGGGCCTGAGCGCCGTGCCGGAGAAACTTGACGGAATCAGCATGGTATCCGAACTGACCGGCGACACCGTTCATCAGAAACAGCATGAATATCTCTATTGGGAATGGCAGGATGACGTTGCCGTACGGGTCGGAAAGTGGAAAAACGTTAATGGTGCGCTCTACGATCTTGAAACGGATATCGGCGAAACAAGAAACATTGCCGCCGACCACCCGGATATCATGGCGCAGATGGAACGAATAAAGCAGGAGGCGCATACCGATGTGGTCGTCCCGGATTTTTCGGCAACCGGCATTGGACGCGGAGGTTTGCGGTCCCGGAACGGATCGGCGCACCAGAACGCGACGGCAAGTAAACTGCGCCTGTCAATATCTTCGCGAAGCAATTCCAGAGCAGTCAAGGAGGGGCTTTATGACATTTCCGGAAAGAAAAAAGCCAAATACGGCGCGCATGGAGCATATGTCACGGGGCCCGATTGAATCCCATAAGCGAATGAAAGCGGGAAAAGTTTCTCCGGTCGTTCATGCCGCGATGATTGCCTATGGGTTTGTCTTTCTGCACCCGTTTGAATATGGAAACGGTCGAATTTATCGCTTTTTGATACACAACATCCTTTCGCTGCGGGAAACAGTTCCGCCCGGACTCATGTTCCCGGTTTCGGCGGTCATGCTAAAAAATTCGGCGGACTATGACGCTTCTCTGGAGGCGTTCTCGCGACCTCTGCTTCAACTTATCGATTATCGACTGGATGAAATGGGCCAAATGACAGTCGAGAACGATACCGCACACTGGTACAGGTACATAGATATGACTGCTCAGGCAGAGGCTTTGTACGAATTTGTTATCAAAACCATCGAAGAAGAGCTTGTCGAAGAGCTCAGCTTTCCGGCCAATTATGATACAACCAGGAAAGCGATACAGGATATTATCGACATGCCCGACCGCCTGATCGATATATTCATCCACCTGTGCCTTTAGAACAACGGGCGCCTTTCATCCGGAAAAAGGTCCGCTCACTTTGATTTTCTGGCCGATGAAGAACTCGCGGCGATGGAACAGGCTGTCAGAGAGGGCTACAACCGTTCGGACTGAGCTGCTTGAGCTATTGCAGGCGTGCCGGGACTGAGGGGCCGACATTATCCCCTGTATAGATTACAGTCGACCGCAACCACGGCATCGGGCATGGTCCGGGGGCTGGGGTACCTGTTTTTCGGCCGGTGCTTTCAGTCCGGGAGCGTATGTGATCGAGTTGCGCGGCGATGGTTACCAGGTGCGGAAACGTCTGGTCCGGCTGCGCTGATGGCGGCATGAAAATCGTCGTTTTCATCGAACAAGCAGCAGTCATAGAAAAAATCCTGTGTCACTGCGGATTATGGAAAGAAAGCGTGTCGCCACGGCCGAGCAGATAATTGTTTTGCATATACAAGGCCGTCGTTGCATTGCTCACGTTGCTTCGGTACTGCGCCGCTCAATAATCATCCCGTCAACTTCTATGGGCCGCTGTTGCCGCGGCGCCGAGCGCGTATTGAGCAGAAATCCCAGCATGCGATGCACCATGGCCCGCATATTGAAATTGTAGCTGGTCAGGCCCTGCCGCAGCGCTTCGGCGGTATCGTCGAAACCGGCTACGGATATAGTGTCCGGTACGGCAACATCTTTTTCGCGAAGATAGTGCAGCGCGGCCAGCGCGACTTCATCATTGGCGCAGACCCAGGCGCTTATGGCCTTGTTGCTCAGGGCCCGATCGAAAAGGCTGGTGAGACGGGTGCGAAACGCGGCTTTGCTCAACAGCGTGACCGGCAGTGTATGCTCGAACAGGGGATCGGTGATTGCGCGGTATTCACTGCCCAGGTGTACCCGCCATTTGCGGTAGCAGGCAAGCAGTGATTCGAAATCGGACTTGCTTTGCCCCTCCTCTCGATAGTAATAGGGGATCGCGGCGGGCATGTCCAGTGTAAAGGTATCGACCGAGCCGCCGGCCGCGGCAAGTGCCTGCCCAAGCCCATGGAGCCGGTTTTGCGACCAGAGCGCTTGATGGAACGGCGAGATGTATGCGAGATGACGGTGTCCGCCCGCAATCAGATACTCGCCGACATGGCGTCCGGGCGCCGCCGATACCGCGGCGGAAAAGAGCCGCACATCCGGCTTGCCAAGGTACCAGGGCAGCTCCCACCCCCCGGTGACATCAAGGACCGCGATCGGTTTCTTTACGTGTGACAACGCGCGCAGCGCGAATTCGCAGCCTTTATCATAGCGGGCTACCAGGTGCAGAAAGCCAAGAATGGATTCGTTATCGGCAAGCTCGCATAATTCCCCGCGCGAATCGGCAAAATACCATTGCGGCGGGTCGGTGGTGGCTTCGGTGAAATAGCCGACCGGGGTCAGGCCGATTTTTGATGTCGAGCACTCACTTTCCAGAAAACGGAAAAAATCTTCATTCAAGGCTTCAAAGCGTAGCTGTCGATCGATTCCGGCAAAGCCGAGAAATACAATGCGTCCGGATGCTTGCGTTGCGCGCAAGGCCGGGACAGTGAAACCCGCGCCGCCCGGTAAAAGAGTTCCCGCACCGGCAAGCGCCAGCAGAGATTTTCTGACTGTTCGGTACGATGAGCCATAGAGCCGGCACAACTCCTTGATTGGCGGCAAAGCTTTGCCGCTTTCGAATACCCCGTTGCAGATATCCTGCTCGATGCGCTGGCGTATCCGCTCCCATGCGAGCTGTCCGGCATTGTGGACCGCGGGCTGTGCCGGGGTCAGCGTGCGCATAAGCGTACGGCACTGCCGCGGGGCGCTTTCCAGTACGGAAAATCCGCGCCCGGCCACGGCATCGAGAATACCCTTTGAACGCAGCAGGTTTGCCGCTTTCCACATGCTCGATTCTGAAACACCGGCATCAACGGCAAGCAACTTGACGGAAGGTATACGGCAACCGCTGGCATATTCGCCAGACTCTATCCGGCTGAGTATATGCTCCATGGCTTTGCGGACGGCAGGGCCGGGCTGGGTCATGTTTGCTCCTTTGCAAGCTATGTAAGCTATGTAACTAATATGCAATAAAGGCATGAATATTGCAAGGTGTAAAATCAGGATTTCGTATAAATTGCGAAATAAACCCCAATCTTCAGGAGGACTTATGAAAGCAAGTAGTATCACGCGTGCACTCTGTCTTTGCATATTGGCTGCCGGTAACTCGGGCCGGGTAGTTGCCGCCGTCGGGTTCAGCGATGGCCCGCGGGGCAATATCGATGCGGTCATCGAAGCAAACAATGTCCAGTCACCCACGCAATACAACCATAATGTCAGCAACCAGCCACTGCCTAATGGCGATGCCCTGGCGGCATGGTCATGCGGTATAGAAGAAGGCAACCATGGATTGTGTATGGCGAAGTATATCAATGGCCAGGGATGGGGACCCGGCAGGGAAGTCGTGAAAAAGAGCGATATCGGCAACCGCACTATCTGGGCTCCCAGCCTGTTCTATTCCCGCAAAGCCGGCGAACCCATCTACTGCTTTTTCGCCAACACCCTTGGCGGCGGCAAAAATTATTTCATCACCTCATCCGATAACGGCGAGACCTGGTCGGATGTGCAAAGCTTTCCCGAACCCGTGCAGGACCTGTGGAACACCTGGCCCGCGGGTGCGCTGGAAATACCTCCCGGAACGCAAAGTCCGTTTGAAGCGTATACGCTGCTCAAACCGGGCGCCAACGGAAAGGTACGCCGCGGCATGCATTTTGTCATTCCCCCCGACAATCGCAGTGGCGCGCAGCCCGGCGGCACACCGTGGGAGGCGACATGGGTCACCGATCAGTATGAGGGCATGAACTATGGCTACCTGGTACTCGATCCGTCCGGTTTCACCAACCTTGTGATGCTGGTTCGCTCGAACACGCATTCGCATTTCAATATCAAACACTCCACCGACGGCGGCCAAAGCTGGGGGCCGAAACTGGATACGGACGCCAAAGCTGGTTTCAAGGGCGCCAGCGGGGTCAAGACCGGCATATCGGGTATCACGCTCGACCTGTATGGTGGCCCGCGTCAGGCTGAAAACTGGCATGTCGTCGTGGGCACCGCCGGCTACAGCGGGCATGGGCGCGATTTTATCCGGATCGCGGCAACGCAGAATGTTGACGACAAATGGACGACGGTATTCGAAGGAGGTATCGGCCAGGGCGAGCAGGCGTGACCGGCCATCAGACAGGGACCCGGTCGGGTCTTGCATGTAACCTGGGGCGGCCGCGACAAATCGGGCACATTCAAGCATGTAATGCTGCATGCCGACAAGCTGCTAGGATTGCAGCCGGTAGATGCCGCGCGTGAGCCGGTGCAAAAATCCGCGACCGGCGATGCGCTCCGTATTGCCTATGTTCCCGAAATGCGCAGTCTGATTGTGCGCAACTCGAAAAGCGCCGTATCAGCGCTGCATGCATATGTCTTCACGGCGTCGGGCAGATATACGCGCCTGCGCTCATACCCGATTGAAACAGGATCGGTTGTGCCTCTGAATCTGTTATCGCGAGGCATCTATTTCGTGGAAATACACAATGGAATGCAATCATCCGTTCTCCGGAAAATTGTGGTTGATTAGCATTTGTCAAAATCATTCTTCAGAAAAGGGGGGTGCGGCATCGGTCAGCTATACCACAATTGATAACGATGCTGTCGCCGGCACGGATTATACCGCAACATCGGGAACCCTCTGATAGGCATCGTGCGTACTCGCAAGCGAGAATCCCATACTGACCAGGATAAAGTTATCCGGAAGAGTATCCGGTGCATATACATTGACCGTATCGTTAAAAACAGCGGTAAGGGTATAGGATTGATCTTTGAAAAAGAGTGCGCGATTAATTCGTCGCGTATGTTTCGAAACGTATCCGGCAGGCAGGGCCACGGAAAATTGAGTCCGCGCAAACTGCATGCGGGGGGACTCATGATTATTATAATCGCACCGGCCCCGAGCTTACCCGCTCCACCACCATCCCTTCGATCTCGATCGCCCGCCTCGACGGCCGAACCGGCATGGCGCGCCGGTTGACAATGAATGTCTGCATGGCGTGCGCATAGGCGCGCATGTTGAAATTGTAACTTGTCAATCCGCGCCGCATCGATACCGGCGAATCGTCGAAGCTGCACACCGACAGCTCGCCCGGCACGCGTATCTTTTTTTCCTGAAGATAGTCCAGCGCGGCAATCGCGACTTCATCGTTGGCCAGCACCCAGGCGGTACTATTTTTTTGCTGCAGGGCGTTGTCAAAAAGAGACCGCACATAGCGGCGGAATTCGGCCTGTGCAAGTATTTGCCGTGGGATTTGCAGTTGAAACAAGGGATCGAGCACGGCATGGTAATCGGGCTCATGGTGTTGCGACCAGTGTTTGTAGAATGTTGCAAGATCGGCATATCTACCGCGCTGTCGGCCGCGCGATTGATACTCGCTATGAATGGCCGGCGGATTGTCGGCTGTGAATGGTTCAATGGCGTTTGTATACCCGGACAGATTGTATGCCTGACGCAGCCCATGCAGGCGATTGCGGCTCCATGCAGCCCGGTGGAATGGTGATATGTACGCGACCCGCCGATGGCCCAGCGCATGCAGATACCCGGCAATATCTTGTCCAGCTTGTGAAGAGATCGCCGATTCGAACAGTTGCACATGCGGACGCTGCAGATACCAGGGAGCTTTCCATCCGCCCGCAAGGTCAAGGACCGCAATCGGTTTGCTGATATGTGAAAGGATGCGCATGATATACTCTTCGGCTTCCCGCATGGTTCCCACCAGAAAGATATACCCGAGAATTGCTTCGCTCTGCGGAAAATCACAGATGTCCCGGTTTGCATCGACAAAATGAATCGCGCGGGTCTCTTCCCAGTTAACATCATAATAATAGCCGCAAATATCGAGCTTTATATTCGAACGCAGGCAATGCTCTTCGGTTGCCTTGTAAAACGATTCGGCGGGCCCTTGCAGCATAAGGCGCCGCTCGACATCAGCCAGAGAAATAAACACAATGCGTTTGCCGGTTGTGGCGATTGATGGTGCTGAAGGAGTATATGTTTTTCCGGCCGGAGTCAGCAGCCCCTGCGATGCAACCTGTGCCAGCGCTTTGTGCATCGTTGTCCGTGAGATATGGTAGATATTGCATAGTTCCTTGATCGAAGGCAATGGCATGTGCGGCGGGTGAGTCCCGTTGAGCAGGTTGCGGCGTATCATGCCGGCTGTTTTTTGCCAGGCAAATGCGCGCTTCTCATCAGGGCCTGATGGTTCAGCGGGCGCGGTAACGTCAATCAACTGGCGGCATTTTGCAGCGGCATCGGGCCGGACTATCAGACCGCGACCATATTGCGTGTCCAGAATGCCACGCTGGCGCAGTGAGCGGGCTGCTTCCCACATGGTCCGCTCCGATACTTGCGCAGCCCGGGCAAGCTCATTGATGGCTGGTAACACACTTGCTTTATTGACTATCTGATTGACCAGATAGTGCAAAGCCCTGCTGAGTGCCGGTGAAGAGTGCTCCATATGTAATAGTATATAGCAATTTCGCAAAATTCGCAAATATAATTTCAATTTCTTGCATAAACTATGATGATTTATAATGCTGATTGTCTTACCTTGCACTATATCAATCGCTATCGACCACCCTACTATCAGGAGGCATCTCATGCGTTCAGCAATGGCAAAAGGCACAATTCATAGCATCATGCATGCAGCGGGTATCTGTCTGTTAATAGCTTTTACCGGCCAATCCCTGGCGGCCAACTCGGGCCGCACTCAGGCAATTCTGGAGGAGACTACCACGGCGCCCTCAAGCTGGTCGGAATGGTTTGCCAATACAGGCCACCGCTTTGCGCACAATGGAGTTATTACCGAATGGCGCCCGGGCAAGTTTGTTTGCACCTGGTATTATGGAGTATACGAGGAAGGCGAGGAGCAGGACCTGTATATAAGCTACAATCACGGCTCCGGGTGGGTGGAACCGATTGAAGTAGCCAACCATAACGACTGGAATACCGAAGCGATCTACAATCCGGTTGTATGGCAGCCAAAACGCGATCCCGATGCGCCGGTTTATCTTTTTACCCGTCCCGGCACGGCCAGCAATAATGGCCGCGTGCTTTCTTCCAGCGACGGCGGCAAAACATGGAGCAATTACAAAAACCTTCCGCAACTGCCCGACGGCATTACGCTCAAGGACTGGGGTAACACGGTCACCCGCTTTGTCGGTCCCAATAATAATCTGCCGCTGGAGTTTCCCGACGGCAGCGCGTTTTACGGCAGCGCAACAGAGGTTGGTATGGGCAATATGAACGGGCACATTGAAGTCGTGCCGTTTGGCAACTATGACGGCCAGAACCCTTCAGCCGGCGCCTGGGACCTGATTCAGATCAGCGGAAGCGCTCCGAGTATTATCCAGCCGGCGTTTCTGGTGCTTTCCGGCGACTACTCAAAACTGGCATCTACCTGGCGCAACGATGTCGGCGGGCCGACCTATTGCGCAATATCAAATGACGGTGGCCGCACATGGGGTGGCTGGACAAACATCTCCAATGACGGTCAGCATCGCGGGCAAAGCGCTGTGACGCTGGATAACGGCTGGCACATATTGTGCGGCGAAGGGTCCGGGCGCTCAAATATTAAGGTGTCAATTTGCCCGGGAGACAAAGCTGTCAATAACCGTTCCAACTGGGATATCGTTCTGACGCTGCAAGGTGGCGATCTCAGTGGCGGCGCCTACCCGACAATCATGCAGGTTTCCGACCGCAGGGTGCACATTGTATACAGAAGCCGATGGACTAAAGAGCCGTATCGTCCGCCCAATTGGCAAAGCTCGATTACCGATGAGCATCGCATAGCACACGTAATTCTCGACCCGGATATTCTGGTCGGCAAATCCGGCACCGGGGGACCTTCAATCAGCGCGCAGCCCATTACGCAGAGCGCGGGCACCGGGGGCAAAGCAACCTTTCAGGTGTCTGCGAGCGGCTCCGGCTCCCTTTATTACCAGTGGCAGCGCAATACCGGCAGAGGATTGTGGCAGGATGTCGGCAGAGGAGATTCCTATACTACAGAGAATGCAACATCAGACATGCACGGCTGGCAGTATCGCGTTGTTGTCACCGATGATAACGGCAGTACGGTCAGTGACGCGGCGCCGCTGGCGATTGGCGGCGCGACAATTGTGTCGAAGCATGCCGCGGGTCCGGCCGGCGAAATCTCTATCAGCGCACAATCGGCCGGCATAATAGCTGTCCGGACTGGCGCGAAAATGCATGGTACGGTATCTGTCAAACTGTTCGATATGCATGGCTCGCTGGTGGATGCCGCATCGGTCGCGGGCGATACCGCGATGCTGTTGCGCAGCGCTGGAGCCGGCATGTTTGTTGTCAAGGCAACCGTTGAGGGCCGCGAAATTTCCAGAATGGTACGCATGCAATAGCAATGGATTGAAATACAAAATAGCCTGTGCATGCAGCATTCCTGATCAATTCCAGCAGCAGGAATGTCTGCACAGCAGGTACATATGCAACTGGTAACTTCAACAAAAGGAGGCAGTAGATGGAAAAGGGCAAAATATTCCTGCTTTTAGGAACCACGGTTTTACTATTGGCAGGGCATGTGCTTGGAGCATGTGAGTGGTTTCGTTCGGTAAATCGTCCCCGGGCCTGGCTGGAGGTTTGCGCAGAGCTGTCGCCGGACGGCAATGCCGACCCCAATGGTTTTACAGCATACGAACCGGCTGAATTTTCTACAACCAGGTGCAGGATTGGTGATACACTGACCTTTAAATTTACTGTCGGGAGAAATGCCAATTCCGATGGATTGTTTGTTGGTCACCTTACCCGGCAGGATGCGCGCTGTGGTGGCGTGAAAAATCTGAATAGTACCGATCCCGGTGCAATATCATATTATATGTTTCCAAATACCGGGAGGGAGTGCTGGCGGGGCATGATGAGCTATCCGGATAACGAGGAAGGTTTACAATTCAACGCACCAAGTGTGCGTGATAAAATCGGCTTTGACGGCTCGCGAAACAACTTGATTACCCTGCGAATGATCGTTCCCGAAATGGGCGGCGACGGTCAGGAATATTACCTGGAAGAACAGCCGCTGTGGATCTGTTTTGCGCAGTACCATAAGGACAGTCCGCTGTATTATTGTATCGATGCCCGCGGGGGTTCAGTCAATGAACGGAACAACAGCACACAACCCGCTCCCAATGGCATATCGATCGCCCGGATTGACGGAAAGTTGACGATTGCGTTCCCCGGCAATGGCACATCTTCCTTCTCGGTGAATTCCATTGACGGCAGAACACTGCTTCAGCAACGCATTATGCACAAATCGGCAACGGTTCCGCTTCATGCGCTGCGTTCAGGAACATATATACTCTATGCGACGAGCGGCGGTTCAACAATTGCAAAGAGCCTGATCGTGCCCTGATTGATGGTTGCGGAAATTTGTTGAAATGAGTGCCACTGCCCTGGAAACGGCAGTGGCATATCATACAAAAAAGGCCGCGGGACATTATATAGTGCAGTCAGACGGGAACGAAAATCCGGGTTTTTCTTGGGCGGGGATATTTCGTGCCGCAAGGCTCCAGTCCACGCCACGGGCCGGGGTCTATCTGGTGCGGCAGGGCGGGGTGATCCGCAAAGCGGTCGACATGGGCAGCAAGCGGAATCGTAAGAAATGTTGCATCAATATGAAAAACAGTGTGTTAGCAACGGAAAGATTAAATCCGCACAGGTCGCATTACTGCGATGGGAGTCGCACAGTGTGATCATCGTCACATACAAAATGCGACTGTCGGTACCAATGAAGGCAGCAAAGCTCTGCATTTATCAAGATGCGCGGGTGCCTTGTGTGTCCTGGAACCAACACAGCTTCTCAGTTCGCGGAATTTCTCGCTCAAGAGTTTCGCCTCAATGTGTGTGCAGCGGTGCCTCCTGAAAGGTTCCTTGCCTGTATGGGCGTTCCTTACATCTTCTCGGCAAACCACTCGCATGCCAGTTTGATTGATTCTTCGACCTCTGGTGCGCCATCATAGAAACTAAACTGATGAGAGGGAGATTCGAGATCCGTTTCTATCCAGTGCAATTCCTTGTCATTAGTCGCTATGTTCTTGAAATAGCGCTTTGTGTAAGCCGGCAATACGGCTCCATTTGAATGGATCATCAAGGTTGGAGCTTCCAATTTCCCGGCCGATGGCATTGGATCCAATGTCAACCAGCCTTCCCAGGACATGACCGCAAAGCTATCGGCACTCCATTGCTTGATTGCTCCTCGATTGGGATTCAAGTAATAGTCATAAGGACCATACATGGCAGCCGATTTGTCTGTTGTTGATATACTCGGGATGTATTCAACTTCACCCGTTTTATCGTATTTAACCTTTGCCGCTTTCGCCGCGGCGATTTTAGCGTTGACACCCTCGGCACCCCCGTAAAAAAGCTTGACCGCCTCCGCATCATGTAACCAGGAGGCAACTGTGACGACTGAACGGATTCTTTCATCTTCTGCCGCAGCCATCAGGGTGTACATGGAACCGGCACAAATGCCCAATGCACCGATTCTGTTGCCGTTAACAACGGGTACTGACTCTAGGTAACTAACGGCACTTTGGATATCTTCGATTTTACAGGTCGGACATTCATAGAAGCGGGGTTTGCCGCCGCTCTCGCCAAAATTGCGAAAGTCAAAAGCGAGGGCTATGAATCCATTGTGGGCCAGGTGTTCTGCATAGTGACCTGCCATTTGCTCCTTGACAGTAGTCCAACTACCTGATACAATGATCGCAGGATGTTTCTTCTTTGCATCCAGTTTGTGAGGTACAAATAATGTTCCTACGATCTCGTCCTCACCGCTGGGAAACCTGACTTTTTTTCGTACCAGTTCTCCGTTGTCTTCTTTTCTTTCGGCGCTTGCAGAGCTGACTTCACTCAGAAAGTCCAGGTTGCCCTTTTGCCCATGCATTATCAATGTCATTTTAGAAATTTTCCATTCGCCGTTTCTCTTCTTAAGTATGTGATGGTAGCGGCCGAAAGCATCCCAGTACCCGGCCTTTCCCGACACATGACTTGCATAGACATGCGACCACACGTCAGCATTTCCTCCATCGATTGTAATATCGAAATTGCCTAACATATGATGAGTACGCACATTGCTCAGTTGCTTTTCCCATCCTCCAACAAGCGCTGCCGCTTTGACCTTCTTTCCCGGTTGACCTGACAGGCTGGAGTAATCAACAAGCACTTCTTGCTCAAACGCGTGGACTGCCGCTCCCCACTCCTTTTTGTCGATAGCGTTGACCATTTGGACAATCACCTGTTTCACTTCATCCTTTTCCATAATCTCATT
>WJKA01000327.1 GCA_014729375.1 Chitinivibrionales bacterium | reverse complement strand
GCGTGCTGCTTATAAAGATAGCAGCCCTGAATAATTTCGATTGCTGAATTTGGCCAAAAAGCGGGCAAAATGAGACAGGAGAGAGAGATAATTTGCAGACCGGGGCAAAAAAAAACTGGAATATTTTTAAAGATGCCTGAAAAAATTAGTGGGGCCGCCATGCGCCTGAACGCGACTAATCAATCCGGGAATAGAGGGGGTAAAGTAATAAGGGACGGACGAACTTTTGTACTTTAAGCCAAAGCCACTGGTCACGTTAAGGTACAAAAGTTCGTCCGTCCCCAGCCTCGCTGTTCCCGGTCCATACGAGTTTCGTGTGCGCACCGGTCAGCGATTCGAGCTGCTCGCCCACTGTCTGCGCGCGCCCGCTCATTGCCGACATGATGCCCGCCGTAAGCGCAAGCCGCAATATGTTCCTGATCCATGCCATCATTGCCGCTCCTTATAAGTAGGTGTGATTGTGATATAGTATTGTTTGCCGTACGGTTCCATATTCCGTTCGCCTATGCGGCATACACATAGTAAAGTTTTTTCCATGCGACAAGTACCCGGAGCAGCTTCGATAAAGTGAAGTCCCCGCGGCTTTGCTATTGCTTCTTTTCAAAACATGTATGCCGCAACAGCGCTTTCTTTTTGCTCGATACTATGCCGCGTACTCGTTTTTCAGGCACTCGTCTGCCGGCAATGTCAAACGCCGGTCTTCTCTTACCGGCACGAGCAAGCGGTTTTGCCGTGTGCGGCAAATATTTTCCCGTTGCGGTGATATCATTTGCATTGCCTATGGGGCGCGCATTCGCCTTGATTTCTTCATACATGGCTTTGCCGGTCGATTTTATCTGATCGTACAGGGCCTGATTCGCGGCCCGTACATCAGTGGATTCACCGATATCCTGGCCAAGGTCGTAAAGTTCGTTGGTATTCGGCCAGCATTTCCATTTGTTATAGCGAATTGCGCTCAGATTGCAGTCACAGAACCGGTAATAGAGAAACCATTCGCGCGGACTCTTTGCCGACTCAGGATGCAGAATCAGGCCCGAAGCATCGATACCGTCAATTTCGCGGTCGGCCGGCAGCGTGGCCCCGATGATGGAAGCAAAAGACGGCAGCAAATCGATGGCGGTCAACAATTCATCCGACACTGTTGCGGGCTGGATCGTACCCGGCCACCACATAACACACGGTTCGCGGTGCCCGCCTTCCCGAGCCGAGCGCTTTCCTTCGCTGAGCGGACCGGCGGAACCAACTGACGGACCATTGTCTGAGGTAAATATCACCAGGGTATTTCTTTCGATACCCAGATCTTTGAGCTTTTGAAGAATCTGTCCCGTGCTCCAGTCAATTTCCTCGCATGCATCACCATAGCTTCCGCCGGCCGACTTTCCTTTGAATGCAGGCGATGCATCACAGGGCGTATGCGGCATACTGTGGGGAAGATAGAGAAAAAACGGATTATCCTTGTTGGCGGTAATGAAATCAAGTGCCTCGGTGGTATAGTTCTGCGTCAACATCGATATGTCAACGCTGCTTGAAATGACCTCTTCGTTGCGCATAAGAATGCGCGGACTCATATCGTGGCTGTAGGGTATGCCGTAATAAAAATCGAAGCCCTGCTTTATCGGCAGGAATGGTTCCTTATGTCCCAGATGCCACTTGCCGATGCAGGCCGTGGCATAGCCCTGCTGCTTGAACATCTCAGCCATAGTGAATTCGTCGGGATGCAGACCGTTTACCTCATCGTCTTTTGAGTCGAACACGCATTTTACACCAACGCGGCATGGATAACAGCCGGTCAGCAACGCAGTGCGAGACGGCGAACACACAGAAGAGGCGACGAGAAAATCGGTAAATTTGACGCCTTCATCCGCCATAGTGTCGATATACGGGGTATTGATCGTCGTTGAGCCAAAGCAGCTCAGATCGCCATAGCCCTGGTCATCGGTAAAGATGAGTACGACATTGGGAGTGTTACTTAGCGCCGGGCGGCCCCATGCAGGATATGCAAGCGTGGATGCAAGTCCCGCGGCTCCTAAACGTAGAAAATCTCTTCGGTGTATCACACGAATACTCCTTGTTCGGTTTAGTGAGTAAATGTACACCACTTTTGCCTGCCGGTAATTGAATTAATGATGCTGTAATTATATATTTATATATTATGCGCCCCAGAAAATATGAGCATCTGGCGCGGCAAATTTCCGCCGATTATAAAGGGGGGTCCAAGGAGCCTCTGCCCTCCGTTGCCGTGCTTGCTTCGCGATATGACGTCAGCTATGTCACCATGTGGAAAGCGATACGCCATGCCCGGCAGCAAGGCCTCCTCCACAGCGGGAAGCCGAAAAACGTTGCTCCTCGGCGTATATACGAAAAAATCAAAGCTGCAATTCTTGAGGGCGATTACCGCCGCGGCCGGCCATTGCCGAAACAGGTCTATCTGGCCGGCACATACCATGTATCCGCGCACACCATCATCGCGGCCCTGCGCCGCCTTGCAAATGAAGATCTGGTGCACAAAAAGGGCAAGCGCTGGATTGCGGGACCGCCCCACCCCGCCCGCAAAGCCGCGGGCTTCGCCGATTCGTCCAACCCCGTAGTTTTACTTGTGCTGCCCAATGAATATGACTGGTATCGTATCGACAGCAGCGATATCCGTGCGCAGTTCACAATTCCGTTTGCCCAGGAGATGGACCGCTACGGTTTTCAATTGGAGCTGGCGCGGGAGATTGGAGACCGGGAAATAACGCGCGCCGAACTCAAAGCGCAACTGTCTCGCACCATGAAACGCGTGCGTGCACTCGGACGCCGCTATGCCGGTACCTTGTTCATCTATTTTCAGCAGTCTCGCACAGGGGTCATATTTCATGAATGGGTTGAACAGTTGTTGCGGTATAAAAAGCCGGTTGTTTTTTTTGATTTTGCCAACCAGTGGCCGCAATTTACCCGCGGGTACGTGCACAATTACCGACATTATTACCGGCTCTACCAGGATGAATCGCAGGCATTGCACCTGGCGTTATCGACCCTTGAAAACAACGGGCACCGCCGCATAGGATATCCCGATTGCGGAGACGGGTCGTGGATACGGCATCGTTTCGAACACCTGCTCGCTATCGCCCGCACGCGGTCCGCCGATATAAAGTGTGCGACCGCGCTCCCTGCCCATGGGCGCTCACTGGTTGAGCACACGTATCAGACGGCGCATGCCGCACTCACGCGCCGATTCGAAACACTCTACCAAAAGAGGGTTTCGCGCCACTTTATCGGCCTTCTGTACAATTGTATTTGCTCGCTGACCGCGCTCTGCGAGAAGCACAAGCCCACCGCGATAATCGCTCCCAATGATGTATTCGGGCGCGAAATGCATTTCTGGCTGGAGCAAATTGGTATCAGCATACCTTCCGACCTGTCGCTTATCTCATTTGACAATCTGCCGTTTTCGGTGGCATTTCCGATTTCGACAATCGATTTCGGCTTTGGCAAGCTGGCCTATCTCGCCGCCCACGCCCTTATCGGCGATATCCCCGTGCGCGCGGACCGCAAAGGGCAGATCGGCGGGACATGCACTATCGCCCACCGGGGATCTGTTGGCCGATTGGCTGGAAGTGGGGTTTGATGGTCCGACCCTGGAGTGTGGGATGCGCTCATGAGTGATGGATAGCCAGGCTTCTTTTGGCAGAATAGTGTCCCAAAATCAGGCAGTCAGTACTTCGACGGAAAGGACTTCTTTTACAATATGTTTGCCATTGATCGTAGCGATAGTATCAAGTGTTTTTGCGCTGAAGCACCTCTCACCACATTCCCGGCATACTTCCGCCTCTACATTTTCCACAATGTAAAATTTTTTCTTCAACCAGTGCTGTTTTTTTGCTCTTTTACTTGTGGTTTGTCCACCGCAAAATTCACATTCCATATAGTCGAATACGCTCTATGGTACTCAAAATTTTATGCCTAAAATTTTGTTTTCCTTGTTATCCCCTTTAATATTAATTCTTGTTGCTGCTTGTAGCTAGATTATCTTTCGCCAATGATTATTATAGTGAAAGTGCCGCCTGATCCAAAACAGTATTATGGCGGAGCCTGAAACGCGGTATTGGAGATTTTGTGCGCCCCGCTGGTCCGCTACGGGTCCTAAGAAACTCTTTATCCTGCATTTTACCCGAATGCGTGGGGGTCCTGTTTTTCGAGACCATAGTGCTCGCCCTGCAAATGCTCATAATAAACGACTATTTGGACAGATTTCGCATTGCCGCCGGTCTTTTTGCGGTCCTTGCCGATGTGGTATTTATTGTTAGT
>WJKA01000326.1 GCA_014729375.1 Chitinivibrionales bacterium | reverse complement strand
CGAACCATTAAACGTCAGCGTAATATAAGCCCTTACCCGCTCGTCAATGCGCTGTCCGTTCTCGTCGTACCCGTCGACATCGGCCACGAACTCAATTACGAACGAACCGCCGGTAATACAACCACTACCACCCTCTGCCGGCTGGCGTGGCCCTGATCTGAGGCAACGCGAAAAGCGATCCCGGAAATCAGGGTCTCTAGGTGCGTTGGGTAGGACACGTCATCTCCCAATTTATTTCGCCAATTGCCAATATTGCAATGCAGCATCTCACGTGGAAATCACGTCGCTCCGCCACGCCGATACGACTCAGGGGTTTCGACCTACAAAAACCTATCGCTCTCACCATGAATGGTGGAGCACCCCACAACACCAAGGAATTTACATTGTGCATCACCACAAGCAGAATCCCTCACCGGGATTCTGCCTGAATGTATGCGCGCTCGCCCGCAGGGTGGGCCACCCAGGCCAATACTAGAATTTAAAATCACCTCAGTTTGCTGCCGAACTCACCCAAATATACCATTACTGCCTGGTGTGGAGCTTGTTGCTGCAATCCCATTAATCCATCGGGATTGATTTTGGCCAAGTGAATTCTGCCGTCTATAATTCGCCCCTTTGATACTTGCTTGGTTTTTGGATTAAACTCATACAAATGCGTTTTATAATCAATGTCATCTCGTATTCCGGAATCGCCCGCTAGCCTAGGATATCCGATGGCCAATATATTGCCAACGAAGTCGTAAGGCTGAAAGCCGGTCGATGTATAATTTCCGAGGTACTCCTCCTGGGGTGTATCAACATAAAGTGTTGGATCAGCACTCGAGATGAATCTCAGATAACCATTCGTTTCATCTTTTTTAGACAGTAGTACTGCCATCCACTCTGAATCGGAGCTGACTATTACTTGTCGTATAACGTCTGGGCATTCTATCTTGTGTTCTATTCCACTATCTAAGGACCCTATTGTGATAATTGTAGAGTTATATACCACGACCTTGGATTCCGAACTTAAGACACGCATTATTGGCGCAACCCAAAATCCATACCCTTCTAATTTATCATCTCTTAATAAATCGCCAGTCAAAGCTGAGTAATAATTCAGAGAGGTGGAATCTGCCAATGCTAACACAGTATCGTTTACAAACCGTGTTACCCAATTCGCTCGATACTCCTTGAGTTCCTTGACTAAGGTCCCATCCTTCCGCAGAATGAAAGGACACCCACCACCCGTCTCAGTGTATCCATTGACGAAAAGTCGCCCATTGGGCGATGGCGATAACGCAAATATGCCTTGTCTTTCAAACATTATCGCATTCGTTTGTAAATCGTAAACAGCGACCCCCACACCCTCAGGCCCAAAGTTCTTATCAACTACTATTACATTGCCAGAATCGCTTAGTTCGGCGTATGCGTAAGTGAAATCAGTTCCTGATTCTTCGAGCTGGAATGTTCTTCTCCCGTTGTAGTCATAACATTCCACCCGCGAGGTGCTTTTGGCTATTGAGACAAACGCGATCCTGTCAGCGGCCATAGCCGTATGGGTTACTTGAGCATCGTTACCTATCTGATAGGTTGCCAATACTTGATAATATTTCGGAGAAGTAATGGATTGTGATTTATTGTCGGCGGCAGTCATGCTACTGCATGCGATTAGAGTAAGAATTACAATAATCGTCAAGATTCCCACACGAGGTTCGAACGATAGAATAATCGCTCTTGTCGGTCCAGAAAGAGACAACATCCACTCCTCCAGTGACATTCGTGATAAAATACTGGCAATTCATTCTTACATACAAGTATCTTAGTGTAGCGTGGTTTGGCAATAGTCATTTTCCACCAAACTGTTAAATGTTTACTAGATACAAAGAAACGGCTGCTGTGGCCCTGATCTGAGGGAGCGCGAAAAGCGATCCCGGAGATCAGGGTCTTTAGGTGCGCTCGGTAGGACACGTCAACTCCCGAGTATTTTCGTTAATTGCCAACGCTGCCTTGCAGCATTCATTGTCGAAACCACCTCGCCGATATGACTCAGGGGTTTCGACCTACAAAAACCTATCGCTCCCACCAAAATTGATGGGCCACCCCACAACACCAGGGAATTCAAATTGTATATATCCTCAAGCAGAATCCCGCTCCGGAATTCTGACTAAATATATGCAGGATGGCCAGGGAAGGTCAAGTCCAGTCAGCCCAAGGGCTGACCGGCACGGGATTGGGGGGGGATTTCCTTTCGAAGGAGCAGACCGGGAGGTCTGCCGCCCACACATCCCCCCAAAGGGATTCTGGATCAAGCCCGGGAAGACGCGGTTGATGGATATCGTTCACTGGCATCAAACGCCGTCGTTCCGGGAATCCCCGATCTCCGGGTGTACTGATCGCACGCCCTCAGATCAGGGCCACGCCAGCCCGAAACAAAAACGGCGGCCCCGTAGAGCCGCCGCCTGAGAACAACTGTTATTGCAGATTATTCGAGGTCGCAGCCGTCAAATGTCTGCGTGAAATTACTACCGTCGATAGTGGTTACATATACCCCTGACGAACCATTAAACGTCAGCGTAATATAAGCCCTTACCCGCTCGTCAATGCGCTGTCCGTTCTCGTCGTACCCGTCGACATCGGCCACGAACTCAATTACGAACGAACCGCCGGTAATACAACCACTACCACCCTCTGCCGG
>WJKA01000325.1 GCA_014729375.1 Chitinivibrionales bacterium | reverse complement strand
GCTTCCAGCAGTGCGGTATACAATCGCGCATACTCTTCTTTTGTAAACGGACAGTTGCAATAGTCGCTTGATTCGGAATCACGACGACTGGCAAAAAATATCTTGCTCTTGTCAACAGAATCAGCATCAATCACCGGTGCAATGGCATCATAAAAATTCAATGCCTCTGCCGAAAATCTCCGGGTCAACCATGTAACCAGCGGGTCCGACGCGAGGGGGCCGGCGGCAATGATCGCACATGTATCTTGCGGCGGCTCCGTTATCTCTTTACGCACTATATTCACCCCCGCGCGTTGAAGCATCAATAATACTGTTTTGGAGAAGCGGTCCCGGTCAACCGCTAATGCACCTCCCGCAGGGACTTCATTCTGCGTTGCAGCATCAAGCAACGGACTCCGAAGCATTCGCAGCTCTTCTTTGAGCAAACCGTGCGCTGAAGGCGGTGTTTTTGCCTTGAGCGAATTTGAGCAAACCAGCTCTGCAGGAAGCTCTGTCCTGTGTGCGGGAGTCATCACATGCGGGCGCATTTCATAGAGCGTAACTGGAATACCGCGTGATGCCAGCACCAACGCGGCTTCTGAACCTGCAAGACCGGCACCGATGATTATTATTGCAGAATCGGGGGACATGGGGAACAAAGCCGCCTGAAATCGTCCTCGCCCCTCTTCCCTCGCACCCCGTCTCGAAAAAAACAGAAAGAAACAATCGGGAACGAAGGACCAGGAATAAGGACGGGAAAGGTGATATTATTCTGCTTCCGACTGCTCCTGCGTTTGGAGCGCGAATTCAGCCTTGCACTTCGGGCACCGATGATACGTGCCTTTACGCTTTGTCTCTCTTAGCACAAGAATGGGATAGCCGCAACTTTCGCACTTTTTGTCGACAGGACGGTCCCAGGTGGCAAAGGTGCAGGCTGGATAATTACTACAGCCGAAAAATGTCTTGCCGCGGCGGGTCCTCCGCTCGATCAACGTGCCGTTGCATTCCGGCATCGGACAACTCACGCCGGTAGTCAATGACATGGTGTTCTTGCATTCAGGATACCGGGAACACCCCAGGAACCGGTTATTCCGGATCTCGAGGATAACCATGGGCGCACCGCATTTATCGCACTTCTGGTTTGTCTGTTCGGTAGCAATTTTTTCAATCGGCTCAGTGTACCTGCATGCAGGGAACCCTTGGCAGGCAAGAAATTTGCCGTTTTTGCTCCACTTGACAACAAGCTGAAATTTGCCGCACTTGGGACAGGTGCGGTCGGTAACTTCCTGGGTCTCTTCCTTAAGCCGTTGAATATCGGATTTGGCGTTCTCAAGCTCTTTTTGAAACGGTCCGTAAAACTCACTCAACGTCTGGACCCAGTCCGCCTCCCCGAGCTCTATTTTGTCAAGAGAGTTCTCCATGGTCGCGGTAAAACCAACCTCAAAAATGTCGGGAAATTCTTTGACAAGAATCTTCTTTACCATAAACCCGACTTCGGTTGGTATAAACCGTTTGCTTTCAACCTCGACATATTTTCTGGTTTTGAGGGTGTCGATAATCTGAGCATAGGTACTTGGCCTGCCGATTCCCTTGTCTTCAAGCTCCCGGACCAGTGAAGCTTCGGAATAGCGGGGCGGCGGTTGTGTGAAATGCTGTTTTTCCTGCAGCTTATCGAGCTCGGTCCGGGCACCGTTCTGAATTTCGGGGAGAATATCGTTCTGGTCTTCATTATTATCGCTCTTGTCGTCGGTAGACTCGTCGTATAGTGCAAGAAAACCGTCAAATTTCATAATCGAACCCCGTGCCCGCAGAATGCAATTATCAGCATCAATATCTACCCGTGTCATATCAAAAACCGCGTTTGCCATCTGCGATGCCAGAAAGCGTTTCCAGATAAGATTATACAAACGGTACTGATCTTTTGAGAGGTATTTTTTGATTCGATCAGGTGCAAAATCGGGATTGATCTGTGCCGGCCGGATTGCTTCATGCGCATCCTGAGCGGTTTTGCTTTTTCCATACCTGCGAGGCGATTCGGGAAGATGCTTTTCATCAAACAATGATGTAATCACCGATTTTGCATCGACTACAGCTTCATCGGCAATACGTGTCGAATCGGTACGCATATAGGTTATCAACCCTGTTGTGCCCAGATCACCCAGCTCCAGGCCTTCATAAAGCTGCTGCGCCATCATCATTGTCTTGGCAGCCGAAAACCCGAGCTTTCTGGCAGATTCCTGCTGCAGTGTACTGGTAATGAACGGTGCATACGGTCGGCGCTCTTTCCGGGTACGCTGTACATTTTTCACGACAAACGGCTTGTCACTCAAACGAGCGATAATTGCTTTTGCAGCAGCTTCATCCGGTAACGAAACTTTATTTCCATCAATAGATATTAATTTTGCCTTGAATTGCGCATCGGCATATTTCAGAAATGCCTGCACCGACCAGTACTCTTCCTGCTTAAACGCCTTGATTTCATCTTCCCGCTCACATATCAGGCGCAATGCAACGGACTGAACCCGTCCGGCACTCAATCCGCGAAACACGGTACGCCAGAGAAACGGAGAAATCTGGTAACCGACAATCCTGTCGAGAATTCGCCTGGCCTGCTGGGCATTTACCTTGTTCATATCCAACTCGTCTGGATGGTCAAATGCTGCTGTTACCGCTTTTTTAGTAATCTCATTGAAAAGTACCCGCTTGACATTTTTGTTGACTTTGGAAATCGATTGAGCGACATGCCAGGCAATGGCCTCTCCTTCACGATCAGGGTCGGGCGCCAGATACACTGTATCTGATTTAGCTGCGTCTTCCCGTAATAAGCGAAGTATCCGCCTTTTTCCCCGTGAAGTAGTATATTTCGGCTTGAATTTATTGTTCAGATCAACCCCGAGTTCCTTCTCAGGCAAATCGATTATATGCCCCATCGTGGCTTTTACTGAAAAATCAGACCCTAAATATTTTGAAATGGTTCTGCATTTTGCCGGGGATTCAACAACGACAAGATTTTTTGGCATGGCAATTTCCTTTATTTGTATTTATTCTGTGGTTTCTTTTTGTATTTTTGCGCTCCAGTTATTTGCAGATCATACTGTGTTTCTCATAACAGTCCGGTACCTGTAGTGATGGTCATTACATCATTTTTTGCATTTCAGGCAAATTTATCAAGCAGATATGCACTGATAGCCGTGTCATAATCCGCAGTATGCTGAAAAGCTTTGAGTGCCAGTGCTTTCCGGGTATTCGGCGATATGCCGTTATTTTCTTCAAGTTCCTTAATAATCGCGGCATAATCTCCCGGATCGACCACAACCGCTACCCAGGCATGATTTTTTGCAGCACTTCGAAGCATGGTCGGCCCCCCAATGTCAATATTCTCGATAGCATCCTCGAAAGTAACATCGGGCCGGGCAACTGTTTTTTTAAACGGATACAGATTTACCACGACCATGTCGATCGGAGAAATACCATTCTCGTTCATCTGACGAACATGATTTTCATTGTCGCGCAGTGAAAGAAGCCCCCCGTGTATTTTTGGATGAAGCGTTTTTACCCGGCCATCCATTATTTCAGGAAATCCTGTATACGAATCAACCGACCTCACCTTTACGCCGCTCTCCTGCAAGGATCGCGCAGTACCGCCTGTTGAAAGTATATCAACGCTTTTTTGCTGAAGGTTCCTGCCAAACTCTACTATTCCTGTTTTATCAGATACACTGATCAGGGCCCGCCTGATTTGAACTGAATCCATGATATTACTCCTGAAAGACAATATTTTAGTCTGCTGTACTCTGGTCTTATTTCCTGCAATTCTGAAATATGGCAGTATTTCGAAAAAAGATTTAAGAAAATGATTCATTGCATCGGATGATGCAAAATAATGATAAAAAAAATATTATTACAATATATAATGTCGTTTATATTTTTGCAGACAACACCTGCAGTCCGGAAATCGGACAGGTTGCATTCCAGGTATGTGTTTCTGAAAGTATTTTAATATACCTATGCATACCCGGGACGTTTTAGCTCGATTACTCCTTATTCTGTCCTTCCTCCAGACTCCTGCAGAGAATACTGCTGTTCCAACCGCCCGGACGGGTACAGACAGTGCGTCACAAAGAGACACGGGCACTATTCTTTCAGCGGATCCACTTATTCATGATACTACGGTTTCGGACAGCGGCATAAAACCGGCACAGGAAAAACCGAAAAAGAAAAGCGGAATCCGTGACACGATTTCCTATGAAGCGGAAGAAATCGATTATGATATTGAAAATAAAATTCTCTATCTCAGAAATGATGCAGTAATCCGTTATCAGGATATGACCCTTTTTGCCGATTCGATTACTTACATTATAGAAGATAATCTTTTCGAGGCGCACGGCGCGCCACAGCTCATTGAGGGCCGGGATACGACTGTCGGCGAACATATGGTATATAATATTGAAACCCGACGGGGCAGTGTCAAATATGCAAGTACGCATATGGATGAAGCCTATTTTAACGGACAGCGCATTGTAAAAACTGATGAAAATGTATTTTATGCTTCAGACGGGGATTATACCACCTGTGCCTATGTCGATTCCCCGCATTATTGCTTTTATGCAAAAGATATCAAGGTCATTCCTAATGATAAAACCATAGCCCGCCCTGCGATATTCAATATTGCCGACGTCCCGGTGGCCGCGCTTCCCTATTTTCTTTTTCCCATTAACCGGAATCGTTCATCAGGAATTCTCACACCGGCATTCGGGGGGCATCCCGGAAGCGGCGGATATCTTGATAATGTCGGCTATTACTGGGCACCGAATGATTATGCAGATTTTCTGCTTGCCGGCAAAATCCAGGAATTCCAGGATTTCGTCATTCGCGGGCAAACCCGCTATGCTCTGAAATACCGGCTTAGCGGCAACATCAGCGGGCGATATACATTCAGCGACAATTTCGAGCAAAGAGATCAGCAGTGGTCACTCAATTATAACCACCGCCAGATTCTTACGCCGGATGAAACCTTTATTCTTTCCGGCGGCGGACGCATGGTCAGCAGCAGCAATTTTTACCAGGATTACTCCGAAGAAGAACGGGAAATTCTCGAAAAAAATATCAATGCCAATCTCTCGCTTTCAAAACGGTTTAAAAAAATCAATGCCAGCGCCGCCGCGACCTGGAGCAGAACGCATAATCTTGTTACCGAAGCAATCAATGAAGATATCCCTTCGGTAAACTTTTCACTCAGTGACCGCCCGCTTATCCCTGAAAAAACCGATGCCAGGCAGCCTGAAAACGATGAAGAGTATGAGCCGCGATGGTATAACAAAGTTTATTACGGCTATAATGCCAAAGGTATCCGCAAGCATGTTTCGCAACCCGACGCACCGGCTGAGCAGGAATATACCAGGTCCGGGGCCGAGCAAAGAGTTACTCTTTCGTATAACCATAAAATATTCAAATGGTTGAATCTTCGTCCGAATTTTTCCGTGCGCATGTATGCACTTGACGCTTACAAGGACACCCTACCCGACGATACCGTGTATACCGCAGACACAACATTTGACACGCTGGAATTTCTTCCCGACACCGTATCCATGATGGATTTTATCGATACGCTGGTACGTGAAGATGAAACCGGGATATTTGACACGACATTCAGGACCGTACAATCTGTCCGGATCGATTCGACTGTTGTGTATAACCGGACCGATGAATGGAGCGGTGATTATTCCTGGAATGCCGGCGTTTCATTGAACACAACCCTCTACGGGCACTTTCCTGTTAAACTATTCAATTTCGCCGGCATACGGCATACAATGCGTCCGTCAATTTCTTACAGTTACCGTCCGGAGGGCAACGAGCTTGACAGAACGTATTATCCGATCGGGATTTCCACTCCGGGCTCGCAGAAAAGGAGCCAGGCCATGAGTTTCAGTATCAATAATGATTTTCACGGGAAAACCGTGCAAAAACCTGCAGAGGATGACGGCGAGCCGGTGGAAAATAAATTCCATATGTTTAACGTCAACATCTCATCCGGATACAATTTTGAGGCGGCCAAACGGAAATTCAGCGACCTTTCCCTCTCAGCAAGCACATCGAACAAGCTTGTTAATGTGAATTTCAGCTCGGGTTTCTGGCTGTATGATGAAAACGATGATCTTTCCTATCCGTTGTTGCGTTCGTATCGGGTCCGCTTGAGCCCGCGGCTTAACCTGAGCGCATCGGGCACATTCTGGGGGGGCGATAAAATAGTCTTTGAAGGTCTTGCACCGGATGATCCTGTTGAATATCGTAACGCGGGACAGCAGAAATGGACTGTCGGAATAGGGCCGAACTATACCTACAGCAAATCCCGCACAGGTCCAACAAAGCCGTTTACAACAACAAAAGTATATCAGCTCAATGCCAATGCTAAAACGAACTTTACCCGGATATGGTCGGTTTCATGGAACGGTGGTTACGATTTCAAGCGTAACCGGATGACTTCTGGGTATCTGAATTTTGACTGTGATCTCGAATGCTGGTATATGAAATTCCGCTGGGGCCCGCCGGGAAGTATTGATCCTGGTTTTTATTTTATTATTCAAATCCGGAAAGTGCCTGAAATCAAGTGGGAAAAAAGAGACTGAATTTAATTCAAAATCAAAAATTTAAATGACAGTGACCTTTACACGCTGAGCATTGAGCATCGAGCGTTAAAAAAAAACAGTCGCCCCCCCCTCACGCCTCTATAGCACTCATTCCGCCGCACCGGCATCGAGCAGCATTTCAACCACCCGCCCTTTCCCCCGTCGCCGGGCATACCAGAGAGCGGTATATCCCCTGGAATTGACTGTGTTAACCTCTGCACCGGCATCGAGCAGAATCCGCACAACATCGGCATATCCCATTGCCGCGGCATAAATCAGTGCTGTTCCCAGTACATTGTTCGCGGCATTGACATCAGCACCGTAAAAAAGTAGTTCGCGTACTATAGCGGCATGACCTTTTGAGGCGGCAATGACAAGCGGCGTACTTCCATACCGGTTTTTCTTTTCCAGGCTGGTTGGCGCCTGAGCAAGCAGTTCCATTACTTTTTCGAGGTTCCCGTTGCGCGCTGCAGCCATGAGCTGCGTATATCCGTCAGCGGTTTTTTTCAGCAGCAGCTTTTCAATATCCTGGCGCCGCCCCGTCATGGCAATTTGCAGCGGCGTTCTTCCTCTATTGTCCTCGATATCAACATTCGCACCCGCGTCAATCAGCATTTTGACTATAGACGAACGTCCGAGACGAACGGCATAATGAAGTGCCGATCTGCCGCTATTATCAACAGCATCAACGACAGCCCCGAATTCAACAAGCGGCCTGGCAAGGTCGAGCCGTCGACGCATTATCGTTCTCATCAACGGTGTCCTTCCCTGCCCGTCACGGACATCCGGCCAGGCTCCCGCCTCAAGCATCAACCGGAGAACAGCCGGCCTGCGCATCCCGAGCGCAAGGAACAGCAATGAATTTCCCGCCGAATCCACACCATTGACATCAGCGTTATTTCGGATGCATATGAGCGCACACCGGTCCCGCCTGTTTTTTAAGGCCTTGACAAAAGCACTTTCACCCGTTGTGTCACGAAGAAATATATCGGAACCTTCATCAAGAAGCAGTTCGACAGTACGGTGCTCTCCGGCCGCAGCCGCCAGCATGAGCGCAGTTTCACCAGCATGGTTCAGTTCATTAATATCCACTCCCCACTCAAGCAGCAGCTCAGCCACAGAATTGCAGCCGATTGATGATGCTGCCATGAGAAGCGTAGAACCCGTGCTGTCCTCGACCGGCCCAACCATGTTATCAAAAAGAAGCTTTTCGGCCTTGATTTCATTGCACGACCATACTGCATCCACAAGTAAATTCTCCGCATCAGCAGGATTCCCCTCATCAACAAACGCTGCATGATTCCCGGGTTCTGCTGCAGAATTTTGCGCAGGCAGAATACATGACAACAATACATGAACAAATACGGAAGAGATACGGTGTATCGGTCTGGTGTTCATACATCCTCCACCAGTAACTACGGCCGGGATTACTATTATGTTACAGGTGAGTCGACGTTTTTTTCAAAAAGCGATTTACCGTACTCTTCAAGACGGTTGCGGTCGGGAATCAGTACCTTGCCCTTCTCCAGGGTCAAAAGGTTCTGGTTCGAAAGCCTGGTGAGAACTTCAAGAACATCCGCCGGATTCAAGCCGAGGATATCCATGATTTCATTTTCGATAAATTTCAAGCTTATCCTGATTCCCGCCCCGGTTGGTGTGCAGTTGTTGCCGGTCGCCATCATAGCGGTAAGCAAAGCAATGTGATACGATTTATCGCCTCCCATGCTGTTATCTATCTTTTCGTCTACTTCCCGGAGGCGCTGAACAAGGATCCGCGCGATCTTCTGGAACCATTCAGGAACTGAATTCAGGGTTGAAACGAGATTATGTGCGGAAATTGAAAAAACAACAGTTTCTTCCTCTGCGATGACCGACGCGCTCCGCAAACCACCATCGATAGCAGCGACTTCACCGACAACCTC
>WJKA01000324.1 GCA_014729375.1 Chitinivibrionales bacterium | reverse complement strand
ACCGCTTGAGTCTCTTGCACATGAAAAAATCGATGTCGCTGTTATTCTCGGACCGGAACCATCGATGGATTCGACTTTTCTTTCCGGTGCTCCGGCCGTTGTCGTGTGGCGCATAAAAGATTTTACCATGCACGCCGGCGTTGATCGCATTCAGAAGGATTCACTTCGGCCTGTTGCGATCACTCTCGGTGACCGGGTAAAAGATTTTTTCGAATGCGGGTATTTTTCAGCGCTCTTGCACCAGAAAAAGTCGATGGACAACATGCTTGACAGCCTGCATGAGGGGGTTCTTGCACATGATAAAAACCGTCGGATTTTTTATTTCAGCAGCGGTGCGGAGCGGATTACCGGTTTTTCGCATACCCGGGTGCTCGGCAGGGACTGTCATGAGGTTTTTACTCCCCGTCTGTGCGGAGAGGAATGCAGTTTTATCGAAGGGTATGATGCGTCACGTTTAAAGGCAAAAGAGTATTCTACAGTCTTTCTTACCGTTGACGGCAGGCGGAAGGAGCTTGATGTTTCTGTTTCTCCGTTGAAAAGCGATGACGGATCTCCTTTCGGTATAGTTGCGGCACTCAGTGACCAGACAGCACTTCGTGCGCTGGAACAACAGGCCGGGGAGGTAGAAGGGTTTCGCGGAATAATCGGGCAGGATTATAAAATACTGGCACTATTCGACCTTATCCGTGACCTTGCGCAGTGTGATTTTTCGGTTGTGATAACCGGTGAAAGCGGGACGGGCAAGGAGCTGGTTGCCCGGGCGATTCATGCCGAAAGCCCCCGGCGGGACAGTTTGTTTGTGCCGGTGAACTGCGGCGCGCTTCCTGAAGGGACCCTGGAAAGCGAGTTGTTCGGCCATGTCAAGGGCGCATTTACAGGTGCGATACGTGACAAAAAGGGGCGGTTCGAGCTGGCCGACAACGGAACCTTGTTTCTCGACGAGGTCGCCGATTTATCGGCTGCTATGCAGGTGAAGCTGCTGCGGGTGATCCAGGAAGGAACCTTCGAGCCGGTCGGAAGCGAAAAAACGCGAAAAGTAAACGTTCGGATTATCTGTGCCACAAACAGAGATATCAAGGGGATGGTAAAAAAAGGCGAATTCCGTGAGGACCTCTATTACCGGCTGGCGGTCGTGCCTGTTGATATGCCACCGCTGCGCGATCACCGCAATGACATACCTGTGCTGGCACGGCATTTTCTCAAAGAAACAGCGGGCAAAATGGGAAAAGGTTCAGTGTCTCTCAGTGATAAAGCACTTTCACTTCTGATGTCATATTCCTGGCCGGGCAATGTCAGGCAGCTTCAGAATGCAATCCAGTTCGCATTGATAAAATGTCACAGTGAATCAATACACCCGGCACACCTTCCCCCGGAAATAACGCGCGGCATGGCCTACCGGGAAGAAATCAATACCCGGGAGCATGAGAACACCCCGGGCAAGGCCGGGCGCAAACCGAAATTATCGCCGGAGAGCGTGCAAATGGTCCTGCAGCGCGTTGCAGGGAACAAGTCAAAAGCCGCGCGCATGCTGGGAGTAGGGCGGGCGACACTGTATAATTTCCTCAAGGACTATCCTGCGCTGAGTGAGATTGGAGAAGAGTGAGTGTTCGATTACCGGGGCGGCCTCTGTTTTTTAATTAATATCCTGCACTGCCGGATTTTTTTTTGCCCGAAACTTTATTGTCCGGGCCGGTAAGCAGGCCGCAATAATCCTTCGATAATAAGGTCGGTAGCTGCTTCTTCGCTTAAACCGCGCGCCATGAGTGTCTGCAACTGTTTCGAGTCGACGCTTCCCAGTGCAGCCTCGTGTGTTACATGTGCCTGCGGATCGCGCACTTCAACAACCGGTACGGCCCGAACAACTGCCTGGTCTTTGATAATCTCTTTGCAGTCAACATGGCCCCTGGCATTGGGCGCCGACGCAATCAGTGTGTTGAGGATATCGGCATTTGCATGCTGTATTGCCGCTACAGTCGTGCGTAGTGTTCCCCGCGAATTATCGCCTTCCAGATACGCCTTTTCGTGAATCTTGATCCTGTCGTTTTCCCGGCCGCTAATCCGGGAGGACATGGTGAGAATACTGCGAGCCTTGCAGTGTGCTTCGTATTCAAGATCGATAGTGCCCGCTCTGCCTTTGATTACTTCAAAATCGGTGTGAAAAGAAGCATCTTCGTGGAGTACAATCTGTGTGCGCGGGATTACTTTCACGCCGCCGGTATTTCCATGAACATGCCGCTCGTAATAGGCATACCGGGCTTTGCGTCCTACAGAAATGTCTGCTTCCATTTCATGAACGATATTGCGTGCATTGGGGAATGTACAGAAGCCCAGCAAAGCTACCCGCGAGTCTTCTTCCAGCGCAGCATGCATTCGTATGCGCTGTCGACCTGTAGGGTCCAGAATTCCGAAACACAGTCGAACCGGCCGGTCGATTTTCACGCCGGCCTCAAGATGCATCATCACCTCCAGAATTTCTCCCTGACGGTTTGCATCCACATTCAGTCCCGGTACGGAATGAACTCCTGCAACCTGGTTGCCGTGAATCTCAATATGAGCAACATCCGGCGCAACAATACATACCTCGCCTATACTGGCATAGAGTCGTTCGACCAATTTGTTAATATCAGCCATTGTCAGGGTTTTCCGGTCTGTTTTTGT
>WJKA01000323.1 GCA_014729375.1 Chitinivibrionales bacterium | reverse complement strand
GTTCGGGCCCACCGGATCGAGCTGCTTCAATCCGCCATACCGGTTCCCGATCCCCGCGGCCATGATTAGTAATGTTGGTTGTGCCATTGTGTTCCTTTCATCTCTCGATGGCTGGAAAAATAAAAATAGTTATTTTAGAAGCCATGCCGCCACTGGCAATGGACTGCGGCCTTATGCTTTCTATTAAATAAAAAAGATAAACAGGGTACTCTTTGATTCTTCATTACAAAACATTTATTCCAACCCGTTTTCTTATATATATTTATACTGATACAAGAGAGCGGGAAAATGCATGACAAGAATGCTCCCGCTCCCGGCTGAAATCACTGCCTGCACCTCAATCGAAAGAGCGCTAATGTCTGCAACCACTCCCGCCCGTGTGTTGATAATCGATGATGAAATGTCGATATGTCTTGCCGTATGCGACATTCTGGATATGAACGGACATCATTGCGAACATTGTCTGACTGCCGAAGAGGGAATTGAATATCTCAGAGCCCATACCGATATCGACGTTGTTCTTCTGGACATAAACCTCGGGCATGGCATGGACGGCATCGAGGCATTGCCGGTTATCAAGGATATGTACAAGTATATCCAGGTCATCATGTTTACTTCAAAGGACACACTCGAGTGCGGGATTGAAGCCATGAAAAAGGGCGCGTTCGATTATATAACCAAGCCGTTCGAGGAGGAAGGGCTGGTAAAAAAGGTGCTGGCTGCAGTCGAAAACAGGAAAATGCTCCAGCTCAACGACCTGTATCTGGGAATTCTTGTTCACGACCTGAAAAATCCGCTCCAGTGTATTACCGGCGCGCTTGAATTTATAAAGGAAGGTGCAGAGTCATCGGGAGATTCCATGCAGAAAAAATTTATCGGCGTGCTTGAGGGGGGGGTCAATCAGATTTCCATGATGATCAACAATATTCTCAGCGTCACCAAATTTGAGAGCGGGACACTGTCACCGGTTGCCGATCCATTTGTACTGGAGCGGGTTGTTAATCCCTGTCTGCAGGGTGTTCTTGACGAAGCAGAAACATCCGGGCGGACCTTTGCGATTGCTTATGCAGACGGTTGCGGTGCATGTACAATTAACGCGGACAAAGATTTCTTTTCGCGGGTCCTGGTCAATATCGCAGGCAATGCCCTTCGGTTTACGCCGAAAAGCGGAGAAATTTCTGTTGCATTTGAAGTTGGCAAAAACGATTTTTTGCATGTTTCCGTAACGAATACCGGCTCTTTTATCGAAGAAGAAAAGCGGGAACTGGTCTTTCACAAGTTTGTCGGGGTACGGCCGGATGCCGGGCCTCATAAATCACAGAATTTCGGTTTAGGTCTCACGTACAGCAAGATGGCGGTGGAAGCCATGGACGGCAGAATCTGGATCGAGGGAAATCCCGAGGTCCCCCAGACCACGTTTCATTTTACCATTAAAAACCATACAAAAGGCGGATAATATGGGCTATGAGCGTATTTCAACAGAAGCAATTTTAAAGGGAAAAGTGCGAAAGGATTTTGCCTGGGATATTATTTCCGATTACTCTCAATATCCCCGGATTATGGAGAGCGTTGATAAAGTTACCATTATCGAAAAAGAAAGCGATCATGGGCGGTCGGAGTGGTTTGTTACCGTCGAGGAAGCGCCGTTGACCTGGATTGAGCGCGATTATTACGACCGGAACAACTACGAGATCAGATTCGAATCCATTGACGGCGATTTTGATTCGATTAACGGCCGGTGGAAAGTCGAGGATTACGACAAGGGCGGTATCAGGATCAACTTTGATATAGATTATGTACTCGGGATACCGGTTATCGAGGAAGTCCTTGGGGATATTCTCCGTCAGAAAATGAAATCCAATATGGATTCCATGGTCGGTGCAATCAAATCCGAGCTGTCGCGCAGCCAGGTGAATGAGCGTCAGTATGAACGCTATGATATCGGCAAGCATAATACGATTAACCTGAACGGTCATGATATCCGCACCTATGTCGGCAATGTTTCGCAGAAGGGCATGATGTTTTATTATGACGGTTTGTTTGATGATTCCGAAATACTGGTTAAAATCGGCGATCTTGAAATTAAAGCCGAGGAATTGTATAACGATCTCAACCGCAAAAATGCCCGGATTATTTTCAAGGACCCCATCGGCCCTGAAAACCTTCAGAAGCTTATCGAATTTCTTTCCACGCAGAACGTCCGGTTGCATGAGCGGAAACTGGTGGAAAAAGAGGTGACGATTTCCGGCGACGGCGATGAACAGGACGTGCATATGATCAATATCAGCCGCAAGGGAATGCTGCTCAGCTATGAAACTGCTCCTGAGGGTATCGGCAACACGCTATCACTTTGCGGTATGGATATAGAAATCCGTGATGTGTATCAGAATGTAAAGAATCGGACTATGCGGATTGTTTTTTCCCGGGCATTGAGCGAGCCGGAATACACCCGGTTGCTGGAGCGTATTGAACAGTACGATTCTGTCACTCAGCAGACCGAGTTGCCTTTGTAGGTTTTTTTCTGTTCCTGTACATCGGGGCCGCTTGCCGGAACAACGATACCACCCTGTCCGGTGTTTCGCCTGCGGCGCTTTTTAACCAAGTGCCAGTATAGCAGGTGTGGTTCATTGCCGTTGAGGCCATTGTGTATATTATTAAAGACGTGATACCCGGTGCTTGTTTTTGACACCATGGATTCCAGTAATGGCTGATGTTATTGATGCAATACTGCTTGGCAGGAACAGCAGGAAAAAAGGCTCATTTGCAATAGTCGGATATCCGCCCGATCTTCCGCTGTTTCGTTCTTATATAAAACAGCTCAGGCCTGATAAAGAATACCGGGACGGTCTTTTACTCAAGCTTTTTGAATGGGCGCCGTCATACAAGCTTCATGAGTGGAGCAAAATTTCTTTTGACGGCAAATCGTATGCCGATGGTATGATTGTTATGGTGCCGTTTCTGCCTGAGATGAAGGACATTACAATGAAAAGGGTTGCCGAAAAGGTCGAGTATGCGGTTGCCCTTGCAGCAGAGAAAGGCTGCACGGTCGTTTCCCTGGGCGCGTTTACTTCAATGCTGCTACAGGGTCTCGAACAGGACCTCGCTGCAAAATACGGAGTTACCATAACTTCCGGCACGTATTGCACACTTGCATTGATAATCCGTTCGATCGAGCAGGTGGCCGCGCGGTTCGGGATCCAGCTTGATACGAGTACCCTTGCGATTGTCGGGTCTTCAGGGCATATCGGCGCGGGATGTACCAGCTATTTTGGTGATAAGGCCGGAAAGCTGGTTTTATGCGGGAATAACAAAAACAGGATCTATGAAATGGTTGATACCTACCGTGAGTTTATTACCTGCCCGGTTGAAATCGGTGATACCGGCGGCGGTGCGCTGTCCCACGCAAACATTACCGTTTTTGTTACCAGCACGTATACGAATTTATTCATGCTCAGCGATTTTCCGTCAACCACGATTGTAGTTGACGTCAGCGGGCTTCCGCAAGATCCCGGGCAGGAGCGTGTCAAGTCGGATGCGTTCATTTACCGGGGCGGGATTGCCAGAACGCCGTTTGCACTCGATATCGGTTTTGATATCGGCCTGCCCTCGGCGTTTACCATGTACGGGTGCCAGGCCGAAGGCATTATGCTGGCCTGCGATCCCGAACTTCCGGTTTCGTGGGGAACTCAGGATATATCTTTACATAAATTAACTATGTATCTCGATAAGCTTGAGGATACCCCCGGATTCGGTCCGGGGTATGCTTTGGGAGACAGGGTGCTGACTGAAGAAGAGCTTTCAGGATACGCACAGGAGTGTTTTTCGCTCCGGCTTTAGGCGGATACACAAGAAAGACGGTGGTGGTAATGGGAGTAAAGGAGAGGGTGTTTTCTATTCTGGGCCAGGAGCTTGCAATTGATCCTTCAACGCTCGATCCGGAGCAGGACATCCGGCAGCAGTTTGACACGGATACACTGGGAATCGTGCGGTGCGCATCGAAAATCGAGCAGCATTTTGATGTTGATCTTCCGATATCGATTGTGGAGACCCGCACGCTGAACGAGCTTCTGGAGATGGTGCACAAGGTTGTTGAAGAGCGAAGGAAAGCGAGGGAAAGCGGGGTTTAAGGTGCGCACTGTCCGCTTGTGCAGCAACCAGTTTGTTGCACTACAATAAACGGTATGCTTGTGCACCGGGCCTGTACTTATGGAAAACAATTCCACGGAAAAAGTTGCATTTGTATTACATCCCGATCTCAATTTATTTCTTAAAAATGCCAGGGCGTTCAAGCCTGAAAAAGAGTTCCGTGAAGAATTGATTCTGAAAATGTTTGAGTGGCTTCCACCGTTCAAACATATGGATTGTGATAGTCTTTCCCTCGACGGTAAGCGTTCGGTGGCTGGTGCGTTTTATATTGTCCCTTTTTTACCCGAAATGGAGACGGTTAAAAAGGACGATATCGTTAAAAAGATCGATCAGGGACTGGGTTTGGCCAAATCCCAGGGTTGCACGGTTGCGGCAATGGCCGGCTTTACTTCCATAATGATCCAGGGGCTGGAAAGGGACCTCACGGAAAAACACGGCATACGAATTACCTCGGGCAATACACTGACCGCAGCAATCATAATCCGCTCGCTTGAAGAGATTGCCGGAAAATTTTCGATAAACATGCAGGATGCAACCGTTGCGATTATCGGTGCGTCGGGGGATATCGGGAGCTGTTGTTTTCTCTATTTTGGGGAAAGAGCGGGTAAGATGATCCTCACCGCC
>WJKA01000322.1 GCA_014729375.1 Chitinivibrionales bacterium | reverse complement strand
GTAAATCATTATTCACTGCTGAATATTATCAATCCCCTGCATTCCCGGAACGGAAACGAGCCGTTGTCCAATTCAACCAGAATTCTGTTTGAGAAATCCCCGGATTATGTGACTGCCTGGGCAATTGAAATGGGAGTGACCGACCGGGAAATCCGGCATATCTGGAAAAAGAAACTCGGGGCAAATGCTAAAATAATTCTGTTTGTTTATCAGTTGTATAAAAATGCATTTGCATACAATGATTTACTGCTGGAAAAAAGGCTGAGTGATGGGAAAAATGCCGCCCCCCCGGAAATCAAAAATCAGGCTGAATATAAAAAGCAGGAAGAGTATTTCCATTTGCACCGGAGCACTATTCTCGATTATGTTGCATTCGGCAATATCGTAAATTTCCTGTAGACTACAGTTTTTTCCAGCGCCAGTCTATTTTTTTCCTGTCGAGGTATTTTTCAAACTGCCCTGCATTTGTAAAAAGCAGTTTATAGGGCGACCGCTCGCTGCCGAATTCGCATTCGTGATCGCTGGCGGGATAGTCACGGCAGACTTTGGGGCGGTTTTCATAGTCGCCGCAGCGATGGGTTTTCGTAAGGTTCTCGCATCTGGCATCGAATTCAATCAGCCATTCGCCGTCATGGTCCTTGAACACTTTAACCCCTTTGTGAAGAAGAAACCATCGGATATTATCGTAGTCTCGTTTACATGAAGGCGTTTCTATCTGGAGGGCGACATGCCGGCAGCACCGGGCTTTACATTTCATGCAGGCTATTGTCTGGGAATCGCTTGCTGTACTCATGGCTCTTTCTTTGAAAAATGGCACCTGTTTACGTCACGTTGTCCATAGTTCGATACGACACACCAAAATAATTTCCGGCCCGGGGTTTTGCAGGAGCCGGACTGTTGTCCGGCTACATCATTTTAAAATACTGGTACCGTTTTGCACTGGTTTCGAGGTTCATTGTTTTGAGGATGGATCGAAGTTTCATTCTTCCGATACTGCATTCGCCGTATTCCTTCGATGCCAGCCGGCGGCGCAGGTCTTTTTCTTCACAGAGAGGATTTTCGAGAATAATCATTTTGATTTTATCCTGAATCGGAAGGCTTTGCTTGTCAACGTTTTTTTCCGGTACGGTTTGTGCAGGGCGCTGAAGCGTATCATATTCTGTTTGCTGCTGCGGGGGGGTATCTGATGACTGGTTCTGCAGCGGCTGTACCTCGGGTGGCAGCGCAGCATCCGTTTTCCCCGCCAATGGAGATGCACTCACGGATTCTGTTTCAGGCGGTGGCATGACAGGCGGTTCGGTATCGGGCGAGGTTGCATGGAGGCGGGAGTGCAAATCAGTCAGTGCGGCATCAACATCGGGATATGACTCAAAGATAGAGTCGAGTGCAAGAAGCTGGAATTGTTCTTCTATTTCAGGGTCCATACCAGCAAGGACAATTATGCGACGATCGTCTTTGGCTTTTTTCAACTGTTTCACAAGAATGCCCCACCCGGTGCTTCCAATAGAGGTTACTCCGGTCATATCGATAAGCACATTAAAGGTGCCGTCTCTGAAAAGTGTGTTGAACAGCCGCAGGACCTCTCCCGTGTTTGCCTGATCAATCGCACCTTCAATTGTGATGTTTATCAAAAGGATTTCCGCGCTGAGCAGTTCGCTTTTAATTGAAAATCTGTTTTTTTCTCTGTCATCCCCTGCTGCCTGTTGACTGCCGTGCGCAGGAAGCGGACTGGTCTGCCTGTGTTCGCCGGAAGCCGGTTTGGTAAGCAACGTCGTACCGCTGTCAGGAGCAATAGCCGATGCCGGGCCCGCGGTTTTTCCCTTGTCCGCCCGGTCTTCTGCAGTGGATTTATCGTTTTTAAATGAAAGCGAATAGGTACTGATCGTTATTGTATCGCCCGGAGAAAGCGCGCCGCGCTTGATTTGCTTATCGTTAACAAATGTACCGTTGAGCGAGCCGAGATCGGTCAGTATGTACTCGTTGTCAATCTGTTCGATCCGGCAATGATGACGGGAAACGCTTTCATTTGCTATTGAAATAGTGTTATCATGAGCACGGCCGATTGTTATGATATCTTTATCGATAACATAATTTCCCACCACTTTATTATCGCGTCGTAATACCAGTATCGGCATGCTATATTCCTCTACCAACTGCCTGTTTCATTAAAATTATGTTATGGGGCGGATGGATAAGCAAACTATTTATGAATATACCCAATACAATATTATATATTTTGAGCACCTGTAATGCATGTTGTATACTTAAATATCGGAATTTCAGTGGAAATTTGCCGTGTACCGCGGAGGATGAGATAAACCGGACGGGGTTCGCGGATACTTGCGAAAGAAGGCATGGTATGGATATTATGCAAAGGCCTGAGAATAAAGCGGGTTCCGCCGGACAGCATGCGCCGGCGCACTCAGTACATTATGTGGACGCTTCTGCAAAAGACGGGTATTCTTCGCTGCTGCCGCAGTTTGAAAGGCATGCACAGGAAATAGCGGAGTATCTGAATTCGCTCAAAGCGGTTTATGCACTGAAATACGAAGTCTGCCGGCCGGATGAGTATGTCGAAAAAATACAGCAGATACAAAACAGCGGGCCGGACACGCCGGTTACCGGTTCGAATTTTCTTGCCTGTTGTCCGGAGGTAATTTCAGTCGGCGTCTTGTATGTAAATGGTCCGGACCTGCTTGACATTAACCGCCACATAGTTGACACGTGGGACCTTGCAGAGGGTCCGTCGGTGGTCCTGAACGGCGAAAACGGCGGTGATATGCAGCGTCTTGTGCAGCGCGAAAAGTATCCTGTCCGTACGGGTGACTGCCGGTCGGTAGAATACCGCATTCAATGCGGCTCGTCACGGAAACGCGCAATTGCGCGGGTGAGCGTACGACAGGCATTCGAAGATGCCTGGTACCGCATGGAACAGGCCGTGAAAGACCGGTACGGGGAAATGAGATCGGTATGTGATGAACAAGTGAAAATGCTGCGCGAAACAGGGGAACAATTTGCTATGGTGCGGCAATTTTTGCAAAACAGCGGGTCTGCCGGAACAACACCGCCGGATTCCCGGAACGAAAAAGTTACCGCTGTGCCGCGGCAACAGTCAATTGTCGTGGATGAAGATGGTACGGTACTGATCAACTCGCCTGAGGCACGAACGGGAAGTCGTAAGCACACGCGGGGCGTGCCTGTCGAGGACCTGACACGCACCGATTTCATACGGGAGCAGGAACTCGTTGACCATACAAAGACCGGACGCGCTGGTACAAAAGATGAAGTCGTTTTCAATGCTCAGGAAAACGATCCGACCAATACCCGGATAATCCGGTCAATTTCGGAAACCGTTGAAATGAAACGTCCATCCGGAATCCAGAATGATTCAGAGGCTACGGCATATGTTTCGCTTGAGGACCTTCAGGCAAAGGAAACAAGCGGAGGCAACCGGGAAAACACGCAATCCGCAAAGGAGAAGCCGAATGTTGTCAGAGCATCCGATGATATTGTTATCAACCTGTCCGGATCAGAGCCGGAGAAAGATAAAGAATCATACCAGAGACCTCACCACAACCAGGATATCGCTTCAACGGTATTCGTTTCCAAAGATTCATTAAAGAAAGGCAAATGATGTCGGAATCTCCATTGGAATTATACTCCCGGGCATACAATCTCCAGTATGAACAGAACAAAGTCGGGGAAGCATGTGTAATATACAAAGATATTGTCAACAATTTTCCCGATTCAAATGAATGTGCCTATGCTGCAATCCAGCTTGAGAAAGTAGGCGCATCGGAGGTCGCCAGAAAGCTGAAAGTTAAATCACGCGGTGCGGGACCGGTTGTCGTGGTCCTTCTTGTTATCAATTTCGCCGGTCTGTTGGCCGCAGGCGGGCTGGGGTTGTATAAGTTCCGGCAAATTGACAGGCGCCTGAACAGAAGTTCGCAGACAATCAGAAAATTATCCGAAGAAGCGCTTGAAATGCGCTGGAGTCTTTCTCAGAAAGCAGACAGTCTCGAAAACAGCGGGGAGAAATAAAAGCAATCTTGGGGGGCTCTACAAGCCCGGGGCCTGAAATCCTGAATCTGAAATCACAATGAGTGTTTTAGCGTCAATCCATGAAAAAGTTATCCGCGGCATGGTCCTGGATGATACCGGCCGTTGGGTGCATCATAAAGACTTGCTTGAGAAAAGAAAGACCTTTGCCGGCCATGTTGAGCGCGGACATGTGCTTCTGGACGAAAAGTGGGTCAATTTGAAAAACGCGCTTTCAGAGAATGCAAATGAGCATCCGTCAAATATTCCGGAAAACGCGGCATTGGCCGGTGATGTTCCGGAAAATCCCGTACCGGAGACGCAACGGTCTGTCCGGGCGACCGTCATAGCTCCATCACAGAAGTCCGCAGAAAGCGCGACTGAAACGCTTTCATCCCCGGGCGGAGATCTGCTGGCCTCAACTCAGGACATGGCAGCGGTTTTCTGGATTGTTGATCAGGCCGTTCCGATCTGTTCAGTCCGTCTCGGAGGACATATCGATCAAAGCAGTTCGGTACAATTGCAAAAAGCGTTTGATATCCTTTACGACAAAGGATATTTTTTGCTTGTCCTTGACATGAGCAAACTCGAATACATGAGCAGCGCGGGATGGGGCATTATAGCTGCGGAAAATAAGCGGCGAGAGGCGGTCGGCGGACGTCTTGTTCTGTGTGCCATGAACAAAAATGTAGATGCAACATACAGGCTGCTCCAGTTTGATAAAATACTCAATGCAGTTGGGTCGGTAAGCGAAGGCATTCGGTCAATAAAACAGAAAACAGCAACCAATCAGCCGGTACCAGAGGTGGCTGGCGGGGTGAATGCCGGTGAAAAAGATATCAGAAATATGCCGGTTCACGAACGATGCCAAAGAATTATTGCCGAAAATGGCCCGCAAAAAATCAAGCACATTCAGAAAATGCTAATGAGCAAAGAGTATGGATACTGCAAAATCGGGCTGATAAAATTATATTTTGTACTTCGCGATATGAACCTTCACTCATTAAGCAGGCAAAAACGGTTTTATCGCTCCTGCTGAGGCGGGGAAAAAGATGAATATAAGGAGTGAAATAATGAAAAATACAAATCCGTCTGCCGCATGCACCCTTGTTGGATTGCTGATGGCTGCCTGCCTGGCTGCAAACGGCAATGCCCAGGGCCCCGACAGCTCAAAACAATCCGCACGCAAGACAGGCGATGAAACCTGCACGCTCTATCCGCTGTTCAAACCTGGTGATGCCTTGCGGATAATGGTGTATCCGGATACCGGTGTATTTCCCAACGGTATTTACCTTATTGACAGCAAGGGATGTGTTGATTTGCCGGTAATAGGAATGGTGCCTGTTTCCGGACGAACAGAGACTGAGGTGGAAGAAATGCTGAAAGAAGCCTATATAGATTATCTCCGGCATCCGAATGTGCAGGTCCGTCCGTTGATCCGGGCAAGTTGTCTCGGCGGGTTCTATGAACCAGGACTTTTCTATATCGATCCGCGTGCAAGCGTCTGGAACCTGGTCCAGCTTGCCGGAGGAACGCAGCGGGAAGATGGTGTTTCGAAACTGAAATGGGAGCGCGACGGTGCGATTATCAGCAAGGACCTGGTGCCGTATTACCAATCCGGAGAATCATTGAGAGATATCGGGTTCGAATCGGGAGACCAGTTGCGGGTAAGCTCGCTGCCGGTTCGGCGCGGGTGGGATATTTTCCTGCAGGATGTTCTTCCGCTGCTGAGTTTTACCGCAACAACGATAACGAGCTCGATTACTACCTATCTGTTGTATGAGAGCTACCAGGAGGAGCGGGAGGCGAGAGATGCAGCAGCCCGTTAGAAGGCCACAGCAGACATCCCTGAAAGAGCTTGATGTCGGTCATTATATCAGGCATTATCTTGATCTACTGTGGCGGTGGAAATGGTTTATTCTTATTGCCGGCCCGGTCACTGCGCTTATTGCCACTGCAGCAATCTTTGCGTTTATGCCGCTCAAGCCCGAGCTGCAGGCCACCGTGCTTATCGGTATGGATAATCCATCGGCGTACAGTCCGGTTGAAGAGTTTTATCAGATGGACGGCAGCAAGGTTGAGATGCTGCGAAGCCGTAATTTTTTGCGGCTTGTTGTGGATAAACTATCGCTGCGATTGCGGGTAAAAGATAAAGAACGTTCCGCTGTGTTCGATTCATGCTATGCCGACAGCTCTGCGGCAATAGGAAAATATTACCTCCGAATCAGCAGGGAAAACGGACAGAAATTCATTATTGCCTATACAAACGAAAACCTGAATATTAACGATAAAATTATACAGAGCGGAACACTTGCCGCGCTCAGAGAACTGTCCCTTCCGGGTATGTACATTCGCTTTTCGAATAGTTTTCTGAAAGCTCCGTATGATCTGGATTTTTATGTGTCGTCAACACGGCGGAGTGTCGATGCTGTCCTCAAGATGATGACCATGCAGGGGCCTGATCCGAGACGGGGCCGGGACCATATCACGGTTACGCTGGAGGGGCGGGATTATCCGCTGATTACCGAAACGGCAAATACGATCGCCGATCTGTATGTCGAGCAGAACCTCAGTATCAGGAAACGCCGGACCAAGGAAGCGTTACGGGTGCTTGAAAAGCAGTTGGCGCGTGCAAACGAGCAATTGGAAGTTTCCGAGGGAGAGGTGCGATCGTTTCTTGCAGAAAATCCCAGAGTCGGCCTTGATCTCGGCGCGCAGCAGACAGTAGCGGAAATGATGGAACTTGAAGCGAGCAGTGCAACTGTCGATTTTGATTTGAAAGAAGCAGAGCGGCTCCAGACTTATTATTCGACCTCTGCAGGGCAAAACAGGACCCAGGTTGTCAACGAAATCCTGCTGTTTCTCGCGACACGGAACAGCACCCAGGCAACAGTGCTCCGCTCCGAACTCAACGAACTTCAGGCCGAGCAGGAAGAGCTTGCGCAGAACTATGCACGGAGTCATCCCCTGGTCCAGGAGAACCGGAGGAGGATCGAAGAGATCGGGATCCAGGCTTTTCAGGTACTGAACAAATATGTTTCTGATGTAAAGGAGGAAACAAGCCGGCAGAAGGCGAATGCGCGAAGACTTGCCGGGCGGCTTCACAGCCTCCCGGGGCAGGAGCGACAACTGGCCGAATTGCAGGGCAAACAGGCGATTGACTCAGAGCTTTACTCGACGATTCTGACGCGCTACAATGAAGCCAAGGTTGCTGATGCAGCCGAGGTTGCCGATGTTTTTGTGATGGATTATGCCGTCCCCCCACTCGCGCCGTCAAAAATGATGATGGTGCTTCAGTTTCTTGGTATCGGCATGGGCACCGGACTCGCCGTGGCACTTGGCCCGGCTATTCTGGCCGACATGATCGACAAAACTGCACGGACTGAGTTCGAACTGAAAAAAATGACCGATATGACCGTCCTTGAATGTATTCCGGTTATTGGATCCGAAAAACAGACACAATAAAAAGTACCAGAAGCTATGACAAATGAAAATCAGGCCGGAACGGTCAGAAAAAAACGCCAGATCGACGACAAGCTTATCACTGCAAGCTATACGCCGGATTATATTAATGAGCTGTTTCGATCGCTCAGAACGAAAATTATACTTGCACTTCACGAATGCGAAGATAAAAGTGTCGTGTTCACCAGCCTCGATATGGAGGTAGGAAAGTCAACTATTTCATCAAACGTAGCGATAACCATGGCGCAGCAGGACCTCACTACGGTCCTTATTGACGGTGATATGAGGCGCGGGGTACTGCATAATTCCTTCGTGCTCAATAAAAATCCCGGGCTGTCGGATTTTCTCTCGAGCGATGTTCCGGTTACCGATCAGAGTGTGAATGTGCTGCTTCAGAAAACCCATGTTCCAAACTTGACAGTTGTAACATCAGGGCAGAATGTTCCAAATCCATCAGAGCTGCTTACTTCGAAACGATTCCGCGAATTCAAGAGGCATATTTCTGCCAAATTTGAGCTGGTGATATTCGATTCCCCGCCGGTTGGCGCGGTAACCGATGCTGTCGTGGTCCATGACCTTTTCTCACGCTATGTGGTCATCGCAAAAGCAGGCGCCACCAATATCATCGATTTAAATAAAAAAGTCGATGAATTCCCGGCAGTCAAGAAAAAAATAATTGGAATTATCCTTAACAAAGCATCAATAGACAGAAAAATACAGTATTATAAATACTCGAATTACCGATACTGATCCGGTTCTGAACGACATTACCTTTCAGTCAGAACGAACTGCAGAATGGAGAGAAAAAAAATGAATACAAAAAATATTGTTAGTATCATTGTTGTAGTTGTCGCACTCATTATTGCAGGAGGATTGGCAAAAATGTTGAATGTAAAAAAAGCTATCAAAGGGTTTCTTGCAACGCAGACCACCGAGGTGCTCAGGAAAGCCCCGGAAGGCGAGGGAATGAAAATCCTG
>WJKA01000321.1 GCA_014729375.1 Chitinivibrionales bacterium | reverse complement strand
TCCTGTTCTTCACTCAGCGCCAATATCCCCTGTGCACCGACATTTGCCATGGGAAATGGAAGCTTTTCGATATCGCTTGCCAGACGAAACAAGCCGTAACCGATCACCGCATTGTTAAGCCGTGACATGAATACATGAAATATAACAAGCGCGATTGCGGGCAGCCATTCAATGTGGAAAAAAGTTCTTTGGTCAAGTACCTCCCGGCTTTTCGGTGCAAACCATTTCGGGATATCGTCGGTAATCCCGAGCGCGAGTGCGGCATTTGACTGCTTGAGAAACTGGTTCCAGAGGATCCCTTCAAACGGAAGGAACGCTGCCTGTCCGGCAAGGAAAAACAGGATGTATATTTCGGCATTTTTCAGGCTTTTATTTGCACGCCGGGCCACCTCGATAAACATTATAATTGTCACCCATTGTGAGGCCGGGCCTATTGACGCGCCGGCCAGGAGATGAAGATAGATCGATCCCGGAACCATCACCAGCGCAACAAAAGCCGCGCCAATGCAGGATATCCAGTTGAATCCTTCTTCAAAATGAGAAGGCACCTCCATCAGATACGGTAATCCGTCATCCTTTTTTTTCTGTTCACCGGCCATTTTTACGATTCCTGCAATTCCTCTTCCTGCTCTCCCAAAAGCGTAAGTGTTTGCATACGATACTGTTCAATTCGTGTTGCGGATAATGTCCGCCACAGCAAAAACTGTCTGCGTAATTCGCGGAGAAATACTTTATTTGACCGCACCCAGTCGGCAATCGCTCCGCTCCGGTGGACGGCTCTGATAGAAATTTCATCAATCCCTTCGATCTCAGACGGCGTTGCCTCAAGCGAAAAATCCTGACTTATCCCCAGGTCAAACGGGGCCAGTGCACAGTGTGCGGTAAGGACCAGGTCGCCGGTATCTTTTTTCCGCGTTATTGCTACATCGGATGCGGCAAAAACGCCGATACCTGCATCTTCATGCTCCCTGAAATGTTCGGCAAGAAAGGAGACAACACCGGTCAGATCATAGCGCGACACCGTAAAGGGGAACTTCATTTGTAAAGCTCGCCCTTCAGGCGCGGGCATTTTCCATCCGCGCTTTACCCCCGGGTTCGCGCTTTTTGAGGCCTGCCAGGCAGGATACACTGCTGATGCAAGCACGGTGAGCATGACTACGACGATAGCGAATATTGAATTCGATGAGGAAAAATTTATTGACGGCTGATGGATAAGGTCCATATCGGCGAGAAACGACGCACCCAGCGCAACAGCCTGGGCAAGGAGCTGTCCGCCCATTCCACCAACAATTGCATATATAGCCGCTTCAGCAAGGAATAAAAAGCCGACATGTCCCGGGGAGAGCCCCAGCGCGCTGAACGTGTATATTTCCTTCTCCCTGTCGGTAATACTCCCGAGCAGTGTCCCGAATATGATAAATCCGCCGAGCAATACTGGAATAAGCAGAGCGGCAGCGCCGTGTATGCCAGCCCGGCTCATGAAAATCAAACGCTTGATCCCTTCACTGCTTTTCACCCAGACCGGGAGATAAGTTAATTCAGCCAGCCGCGCGCCTTCCTCCTCTATGTCAACATCATCGTCCGGGTATACAACAACTGTGTGAATATTTCCTCCCAAACACCGGACCAGGCTGTCGGACACAATTGCGGTCTGGCTTGCACCGAGGCGTACAAAATCCCGCTGCACCAGGTCCGCATCGGCACCAGCAGTCCCTTCATCACTCTTAAGCGTGTCATATTTTTCATCGGCAAAATCAACCGGCAAAATCGAGCGACCGTCAAGATGTTTTGTCCGCTGTAATCCGGCGGTATTGATATTGCCGGCAAATACGACATTGTGGCCGTTCAGTAAAACTGAATCGCCCGCGGCAAGGCCGATTTCACTACTGATGAGCGGTGACAAATATATCCCGCCATGCGATAAACCATCAATCTTCTTTTCGAGCGAATCTCCGGGAATAAGTCCGGCAAAATGCGGCCATCGCCGCAACTCCTCCGGTGCAATACCCATCAGTGCATCAACAAAAATTGCCTCACCATTATCACGCCGGGTGATACCAATCGGACGAGGATGTTCGTTGTCTTTTACTTTCCACCAGTGTCCGGCAATAAAGCCTTCTTCACCCTGCCTCCCCCGGACAAGATCTATAAAATTGCGCGGCAACTTCGAATAATCAAGTTTCCGCAGGAAAAATCCCCCGGCCACTTCACCAGTTACCGGGCCCTCGTATACCGATGAAACACCAATGCGCCTTCCAAACGATGCAAAACAGAGAATGGTGAACGTCAGGATAACCACGGTAATACAGGTGAGGACCGTCCGTGTCGGCCTGCGGCGCATTGTTGACATGCCCATGCTCATTGCAGCAAACACGGTGCCCATCCTCGATATCTCGGCGGTGTGTGCGGCAGTGCTCTGCAATTGAAAGGCCATAAGCTCGGTCTTGAACTTCCTTATCATAATGACAATAACAAGGCTTGACAATACAATTATTACGAATGCAAGAAAAACAATGGTCGGCGTGGCTGCAATAGAAAAGCCCGGATGCATGAAATACAGCAGAAGAAAAGTAATGAGAAAAGCTCCTGCAAAACCGGCAATGCGCATGTACACGCTTGTTGCACAAATAATCAGCCGCTCGAGCGCAAATGCAAACGGTATAGCAAACAGGAGTAGGATAACAATTGCCTGTATGAGATCGTTCATCATTTCCTTTACAGGAGCATAAACCTGCCGGGAGATCGCCGCGCTCTGTGCCATGCTTGTGCGTTCATTTCGCGCGGTCGGTGCATTGTCCGCCTCATCAAGTATCTGACGCGCCCTTTTGTGAAGTACCTCCAGATCAACATTAATCACGCCTTTTGACCGGAGGAGCCCCAACCGGGCCTCATTGAGGTTCCAGAGGTCTTCTGCGGTAAGCCGGTCTATTGGCGGGGGCGTTGTAAATGTATCTAATGGAACGCCTTTCCCATAGGGTGTTTCAGTTGTTGCACCCAGGCATACGGCGCCATATTTCTGAAACAATTTAACCCGGTCGCCCGCGTTAAACCGGTGGCAGTAAAATGATGTCATCATGCCGGTACATAAATAAAAATACCGGTCTTCACGAAAAAGCGTGTTCGCGCTCGCATTGAGAATTTTTGTATTATTCCTTATTGACAACGATTTCAAACCAAGACCGTCCAGCGGCCGCGGTGCGCAGTATCCCCGGGCCGGGAAAAGTGTAATACGATGCAGCTTTTTCCGCCAGTATTTATCATTGATTATAGCATCGACCATTCCGGTAGAATCAAACATTGCAGGGACAATTCTGATTTGCCCCCGCTTACGAACATTAAAAATGTCGCTGTGAAATCCAGTTACCTGGAAATTACCATTGGCATTTGCTCTGGTAATTGAAAACCGGTTGAATCCCGGAATAAATTCATACGGCCCGTGCAGTTCCCATTGGTCATCAGCACACAGCGCCAGCACCGCCCCGGCCGCAGGCCGTGTTTCGGTCAGACTTCCCGACACCATCAAACCGGCAAAAAAACCCGATGGCCTGCCGCGGTTCCAGAAAGCAAGCTGGTTCTTCGGATCGAGTGTCACCGACAGATTTTTAAACGCCCGCGGAAGCGAGATATGTTCGCTGCCGGCAAGCGTGTGCAGCAATTCAGTTGCCTCGTGCGATTGCAGCTCCATGTTTTTCCAGTGAAGGTTTTCGAGATTATCGCCCGGATGACCTTCCCGCAAGCGGCCGTCATGATGGGTCATGAATGAGCAGTTGAAAATGCCGTTGATCCCTGCGATAATGCTGCTGCACACATATTCTCCGGGAATAAAATCGCCGGTGGAAATCGGATCACCAAGCGACTGTTTGTTAAAATGCCTGAGCCCGGGTGTTGCGGAAACCGCATTACGTAAAGAAGCCATCACCGGACGATACCAGCCGGGATTGTCCCAGTGGCTCCTTGTTAATCGCTTGACATAAAAGCGAAATTCCGATTTATCTCCGATTACCGCTCCCCAGAGAGGACCCCGATCGGAAAAGTTGAAGCTTGTGTGCAACACAATCCAGTATTTCCCGAACAGATTATTGATCGATTCGGCCTGCCTGTCGGTCTTTCGCAGCAAATCCAGTTCCTTAATCCGTCTGGAAATAAAACGCAATGACCGTGCAAAAAGCTGATCCCGAATATGAGGATCAATATTTTTTACTGTAAGTTCATTCAATTCCTCAAGTGCAGTGCTCCACTGCCGTCTTGATTCGACTTTATCATAGTATCCCCATGCCGTGTCCGGCGATGATAAGCCGAGTTTTTTCGCCTGGATCCTCATTTTCATTATTATTTGATTCAAATCGGCATAAACAAACTCGGCGTTTCGAAAAAACATGTCCTTTACTTCAATGCGGAGCTTTCCATTATCATCGTACATCTCCCGCTCGTTTTCGAGCATGTCCCGCAACTGGACCAGATATTCAAACTCCTCATCATGATCCGCTGCGATTTTCTGCAGAATTTCCGGTTTACGAATAATAGCATCATATACGCTGCGCATTCCCTGGTGAAACGATGCCTGGTTGTCGCAAAAGATTACGGCAACATCTCTTTTCGGCGGATTTTCGGCAAAGGACTCTGCAGCCTGAATTACTGCGGCGACATTACCTGCGCTCCGGGCCCCCGGGCACGTAAACGGCACCTGCCCCCAGGAGTCGTAATGAGCTGAGAGAATCATGAGCTCGGGCTGTTCCCGTTCCTCCACAAAGCCGGGGTTTGTGCCGGGAATGAGTGCGATAATGTTTTCGCCTTTTCCGGATTCATAAGCCAGATCGGAATATACAACTGCATTGCGATAATCCCGCCTGAAATCAATTTTTTCCTGGGCTTTCTCACCCGCATACAGCCGGACCAGGTTTGCCGGTAGTCCGATCCGCTTGGAAATGCTTGACACGGCAGATTTATTTCCCAGAAATATTACGGCCCGGGCCCCCATTGAAAAGGCTTCGATCCAGTGATCGCCACACTCATATCCAAAAACAACAATTGCATTATTG
>WJKA01000320.1 GCA_014729375.1 Chitinivibrionales bacterium | reverse complement strand
GTCCGAAATAATATTCTTTTTAAATGATTGAATAAAAGCAGGATACGATAACCGGCTTTCAATAATCCGTTTATTTGTCGAGATAAATTCCGGTCCATGCGCCTTGTGATCAAATATATCCTGCAATGCCCCCCCGGCACGATTAAAAACCACGCAGGCCGATTCCGGATTGTCCAGTATACGCCTGAGGACCACGGTCTGGGCATGATAATCACAAGCCGCAAAATCTATCATTTTGCGGGATATACAGCGTGCATCAAAATAGTCTGCAAACTGCGGAAACGAAATACCGGAGTGCTGCATATAATACCGCGAAAGAATTGTATAATATTTATGGCGTACGCGCTCAATATCGATCCACTCAATCGGTACGGGCAGCCGCTCATACAGGGTGGAGGTGAGAAATCCATCCGGCGGGGTCATCCCACACGCCTTTCTTCCACAAACGGCTTTGTCGTACAACCACGGTTCATATAACGCATAACCAAAACCCTCAGCAACAGCCGTGGTGATACAGGAATCGGCAAACGTCATGCACAGAGGAAACACCGGAAATTTTTTCATTGACCGGGGCAGCAGTTCATGTATACGATTGATATCGAAAACCGCATTCAGTTTTTTTTCGATACAAAAATTTTTAATTTCTGCAAAAAGCTTCGTATCCCGGCCCGTCTTTCCTGGGCCGCCTGCGATCAGGTTCGCTCCCATAAATACGCATGAAACCATAAGGGCTTCGTAAATATTTTTTCTCCCGAGTATCCGCACAGGATACAATACTGTTTGCTGGCCGGGATCAAACCTTGTATTGTCTCTGGCGGCCAGCGCACAAAGCGCATCATCCATATGCACTTTCCATTTGCTGCCTGGAAAGTCAGGCAACCGCCTCACCCGAACCGGATTCGGGAGCATTTCCACCGGCAACCCCGCCGCCTTCAGGACGCCCGACGTGCGCATGTTAAGCGCAATATACCGGATATTTCCATAATCGGGATACAGTTCACGTTCAAAGCATTTCCTGAACCGGCAAATCCTCGCAATCTCATCGAGCTGCGCGGTTCTCCCCTCCTCTGCAAGGTCATGAATCACTGAAACAAACCGTACTGCGGATTTATTCCTGCGATATTTCTTTACGCAATGTGTGAAAGCCGATGTAAGCGCGCAGTTTTTTCCAAGCGACATATTATGTCCCACGACATAAACGGGGTGCTCGCCGGTACCGGTCTTTATACTGTTTTCCAGGCAATCAACAAGGCGCTTTCTTATTCTGTAAAAGGCGTCCTCAGAGCGAAACGAATGATAATCGCAGTGCGGTATATGATACAGCTCGGCCGCGCATTTTCCGGTCACCAGTGACGGATCGACGCTGCACATGATTATGTTGCGGTCCCCGGGTTCGTTCCGGCATGCACGAAATGCAGCGGCATAGTGTTTCATGACTTTGAAAACACCGCCGGTCCGGTTATGATAATGCACCTGAATAAAATTCACGCACGCACCTTTTTTTCTGCCGAACGCGGATGAAAACTCCGGTGGACCTCTTTCAAATGCTCCCGGTCGATATGTGTGTAAATTTCTGTTGTGACAATATTGGCATGCCCGAGCATTTCCTGCACCAGCCGGAGATCCGCACCGCCTTCAAGCAAATGCGTTGCGAACGAGTGACGAAATGTGTGGGGCGAAACTTTCTTTTGCATTCCGGCGGCAACGGCGTATTTCCGGATAATTTTCCAGATGCCCATTCTCGATAGTTGTTTTCCCCGCACATTGAGAAACAACGCATTATCAGTATGCATCCTTTGCAATCGCGGCCGCTCAACCTGAAGATATTCCTTTACCCAGTACAAAGCTATCTCTCCTGCCGGAACGATTCGCTCCTTTGATCCTTTCCCGATGATCCGGACCAGTGATTCCTCTTCAAGGAGCTGTTCGACAGTAAACGCGGTAAGCTCCGAAACACGCATCCCTGTCGCGTACAGGGTTTCGAGTATGGCCCTGTCCCGGGTCCCGAAAGGCTTTGAAGTATCAACCGCCGAAAGGATTGCCTCGATTTCCCCCACCGTCAGGACCGACGGCAGATATCGTGTCGAGCGGGGACTCTCAAGAAGCGCAGTCGGATCTTCAGAAATAAATCCCTCGGCGGCCAGGAAAGCATAATAGCGCCGCAATGCAGAAAGCGTGCGCTGTATCGATGAAGCGCAGAAACCGATTTCGAACAGGGTTTTTACATATTCGGAGAGATGCACTGCCGTGACATCCGCCGGCTGTCTTACATCACGCTGCTCTAAATATCCGCACAAACGCCGCAGATCACAGGAATACGAGTCGAGGGTATTATCACTCAGAGAGCGTTCGAGCCTGAGGTATGCAAGGAACTCTTTTGTACATGGCAACTCATTCATTGCAGAAACGGATTCCGGTGCTTTTCGCGGCCGATTGTTGTCCGGTTACCGTGCCCCGGGAAAACAATTGTTTCATCAGGTAAAGCAAACAGTCTGGTCTTTATGTTTGTTATCAACTGCTCAAAATTACCGCCCGTAAAATCGGTCCGCCCTATCGAACCTGCAAAAAGTGCATCGCCCGGAAGACAGTAATCCTCCAGTACGAAAGCACACCCCCCCGGACTATGCCCTGGAACCGGCAGCACGGTAAGTGTAATATCATCAAAAACAAGTTCCCCCTCATGCAATTCCCTTACCGGTCCGGTATAGGAATAGTGGACACCGACCATAGGCGACCCGTTATAGTGCGGTGTGGTAAGAAGCCTGATTTCATCGGGATGCACCCACACGGTCGCATCGGGAAACTGCTCTTTGATTTCCTCGATCCCCATGCAATGATCAAAATGTGCGTGCGTCAGAAGAATAGCGGATACATTCAACGACTCACCCCGGATATAGGCAAGAATTTCATCACAACCGCTTGACGGATCAACGACACAGCACGCCGGTTTTCCATTAAAGACGACAAAACAGTTTGTTTCAACAGGACCTGCAACAAAGCGTTTGATTGTAATCGGCATTCTGCTCCTTTTTAAGTATGTATGTCACCAAAATACAATCATCCCACTTCATGAAGAAACATCGAGTGGAGTCCCTTATTAACGAAGAACTCGACGATATCATTGTCAAGATGCCCGGAACGCGCCTCCGCCCGGAGAATGGCGACTGCTTTTTCGGCAGGCATACGCGGTTTATACGGACGGTCCTGGGCTACCAGGGCCTCATAAATGTCAACGACCGCAAGAATCTTGCTTTCCAGGCATATTTCATCTCCCTTGAGACCGTCCGGATAGCCTGATCCGTCTATTTTTTCATGATGGTGACAGGCGATATGGGGAATTTGCCGCAGCTCTTTTGTCCAGGGTATTTTTGACAATATCCGCCGTGTTGCCTGTGCATGAGAATTAATCAGCTCACGTTCG
>WJKA01000319.1 GCA_014729375.1 Chitinivibrionales bacterium | reverse complement strand
TTTAAAAAAGCAAAAAAGGGAACCCGATATTCTGGCAGAGACTATTATTTGCAATGGTTTCTGCAATCAGCCGGGAGGATTGCAATGGCAAAAGAATTCAAGAACTACATTAATGGTAAATGGACCGCTTCATCAAGCGGAAAAATGTTTGAACAGCGGAATCCTGCAAATCTCGATGAAATCACCGGCAAATGGCCGTCATCGACCAGCGAAGACGCTGCATGTGCAATCGAGGCTGCTGGTGAGGCATTCGAGCAATGGAGCAGCCTGACTGTGTATAAAAGGGCTGAGTATCTGAGAAATGCTGTTGAAAACATGAAAAAACGTCGTAATGAAATTGCCGAAGTTTTAACTTCGGAAAACGGGAAAACCATTACCGAATCAAAGGCCGAGATAGATTCGGCTGTAAAAGAAGCGAGTTTTCAGGTCTCTGAGGGGATCAGGATGTGTGGACAAACGCTTCCGGTCGCGCATGAAGGCGTTTTTGCGTATGAAATCCGTCGTCCGCTCGGTGTTGTTGGTGTTATAATGCCTTGGAATTTTCCGTTCAATATCCCTTCCCGTAAATGCGTGCCCGCGCTTGTTTCCGGTAATACCTGTGTTCTCAAACCGGCCAGTTTGACTCCCCAGACCGGCGCAAAATTTGTCGAGCTGTTTGATGATGCCGGGATTCCCGCCGGGGTGATCAATTTTGTCGCCGGCGGTGGATCGACCGTGGGAAACGAACTGACAAGCAATCCCGCAATCAAGGCAATATCGTTTACCGGATCAACGGAAATAGGACGTGCAATACATCGGAAAGCCGCAGAAATAATGGCCCGGACTCAGCTTGAAATGGGCGGGAAGAACCCTGTAGTGGTGCTGGATGATGCAGATATTGATGAGGCCGCTGCATCGGCGGTAAAGGCCGCGTTTGCCTGTGCCGGGCAATGGTGCGCATCGACCAGCAGAGTCATTGCAATACGGTCGGTTGCCGGTGAATTGATAAAAAGAATTGTTGAAAAAACAAGAGAAATTGTTGTTGGCGATGGCCGTGATGAGACAACCATCATGGGACCTGTATGCGGCAAAGATCAGGCGAAAATAGTTACAAAATATATCGAAACCGGTACAAAGGAAGGCGCCCACCTCGAGATCGGCGGTAATCGCCTGAAAAATGGCGTTCTGGCGAAAGGGTGCTTTGTGGAGCCGACCGTGTTTTCCAATGTTGATCCTGACATGACTATCGCGAAAGAAGAAATATTCGGTCCGGTGCTCAGTATTATTGAAGTCGATGATTTTGATGAAGCGCTCAGGGTTGCCAACAGAACCGATTTCGGCCTGACATCATCGGTGTACACAAAGGACCTCGGCAAAGCGATGCGATTTCTGGAAAAAATCGATACCGGACTGACCCATGTGAATATGATGACCGCGTACAAAGAGCCCCAGTTCAGCTTTGGCGGGGTAAAGCATTCAGGGCACGGAGGGCCGGAGGCGGGGAAGTCGGGCATACAGTTTTTTACCGAGCACAAGGTGGCTTATATTAAGTATCAATAGTAACATCACCGGGGCGGAGCTGCCCGGCCCTTTCGTTCTACAGTTTTTGCTAATCTCCCCGTAAAAAATGTTCCCCTTGACTTCTTTCCTCATTCTGTGCACATTTTAACTATCAGGTTTAATCATATGGTTAAACCAAACGATTAAAAAAAGGATCGTGTAATGAATAATCCGTATTCTGATTCAAAATGGCCGGAATTGCCCGAGCGTTCGGGGACCGAGCAGAAGATACTGGATGCTGCCCGGGCTGCGTTTGTTGCCAAGGGGCTTGCCGGCGCAAGGATGCAATCAGTAGCTGATAGTGCCGGAGTAAATAAAGCACTTCTTCACTACTATTTTCGCTCTAAAATGAATTTGTATGAAGCTGTTCTGCAGGATACCATGGCGCGGTTATGGAGCTGTCTTCGTAAAGCTGTGCAGGCGTATCCCCGGGCCGGTGATATACGGGAGCTAATCCATACCATCGTCAGTCTTTATATCCGGACTATGCAGGCAAATCCCGATTTTCCACGCCTTTTTCTTCGTGAGGTTGCGGACGGGGGTCGGTTTTTACCGAGTTCGGGAGATTGTACCGGATAAAGAGTCGGAAGTCATCGGGCAAGGTGGCGGAATACAGTACCGCGCAATTGAAAGAACGGCTTTGCTTCGAACTTGGAATGCTCTATTTCGGGTACGAGCTGGCGCAGAAAACAGTAAACAATCACAAAGATCAGGTTGAACGGCTTCGGAAATATTGCGAACACATCCGGGAACTGCTGAATATCTGAATGCTCTTCAGGATCGTGCCGATGCGCGACTTATACACGACCGCGCGGTCTTTTTATATAAAAAACAGTATCTTATGCTGCGCTTTGCATCTGGTAAACAATTACATTTTGAATGATCGGAGGAATGGTAATGGATGTAATGAATTTGAAGCATTCTGGTGGCATAGTCATTATCATGACAGCGAGGATGCTCCTGTTTGCCGGATGTTCGCGGACGCAGGATAAAGACTTTCTGGGTTCCGCGGTTGTCGATGTCAGGACATATCAGGCCGGTGCGACAGTACAGGGGCAGCTTATATCGGTTTTAAAAAATGAAGGTGATCACACGCGTAAAGGGGAACTGCTTGCCGTTATCGATACGGTTCCCTCTATGCTGAAAATTCGTGAAATCGAGGCCCGTCGCAGGCAACTCAAGCTCGATATTTCCTCCCGGAGTGCTGATGTCACTGCGGCACAAGCAGAAGTAAAGGGGCTGAAACGGGAGCTTGACCGGATATCGGATCTTGCGAAAAAAGGGGCGGTCCCCATGCAGCAGAAAGACAAGCTCGAAACGGAGTATGCCACGGCACAGGCAAAGCTCGAATCCGCACAACGGGCACTGAGTGCAGCATCAGCCAAACTCGAAGTGCTTCAAACCACCAAAAAACAGGTCGAGGATCAGCTCCGCAGGTGCAGTGTCCTTTCTCCGGTGGAGGGAACCATTCTGCTCCGTTTCCAGAATCAGGGAGAAATCGCCGCTCCCGGCCTTCCGTTATATGAAATTGCCGCGTACGATACCGCGCACGTAGATTTTTTCGTTCCCCAGCCGGTGCTTTCGCAAATAGCGGTGACATTGAGAATCACCTTGTTGATTTTTGAATTGTGCAACAGGGTGTAATAGTGATTTAATATAGCAAATAAATTACTGTTGATTTCGTTGGGTGTTTTGCCTAAATTACTTTCTATGACCAAGTAAGTTATTACAAATTTCCCCTTTGCTGAATGACTCATCAAGTCTTCTCCTTCTTCGGGAGGGGAAGGCTTTGATGAGGTTTTTTTTGCAGGGGACCTCTAATCAGCCACGATAGCAAAAGGGGCAATCATGGCATCATGGAATCGTCGAGATTTTCTCTCGTTTTGCGGCGCGGGTGCAGCAACATTTTCCGCGGCGTCAGCATCTTTTGGCGACATTATTTCCCGCAGGCAGAACAATCAGCCCAATATCATGTGGATTACTACAGAAGATATTAATCCATACCTCGGCTGCTATGGCGATCCTGCGGCGGATACGCCCTTTCTTGATTCTCTTGCGGAGGAAGGCGCTATTTTCACCAATGTATATTCGACATCCGGTGTGTGTGCACCCAGCCGGAATGCGGTTTTTACCGGCATGTACCCGACCACACTTGGCCTGGACTACATGCGTGGAAGTGCCTATGTGCCTGATTTTGTGAAGCATTACCCGTATCATTTACATGAAGCCGGTTATCATGTTACCAATGCAGGAAAAGAGGACTGGCAGTATAATCCGCCCGGTCCTTTGTGGAATAAAGAGGGGGCTTATTCCTGGCGTGACAGAGGGTCCGGCCAGCCTTTTTTCCATGTGCATAATTATATGACCACTCATGAAAGCAGGGTTTTGCAATGGGGTGACAAGCAGGCGCGCACGGATATTCCGCTTCCGCCATACTATCCCGACACGGAGAAGGTGCGCAAGAGCATGGCTGCTATATATGCGAAGGTTACGGAAGTAGACCAGCAGATCAAAGAGTATTGCGATCAACTCAAGGCTGATGGTTTGTGGGAAGATACCATTGTATGGATTTTCGGTGATAACGGCGGTCCCAGCGGCTGTCGCGGCAAGCGGTGGGTGTATGATTCCGGCTTACGGGTGCCGCTGATTATCCGCATTCCCGACAAGTTTCTCCCGATACCCGGATTTCCCGGTCCGGGGCAGTCCAGTGATGAGTTGATCAGTTTTATCGATTTTGCACCTACGGTCATAAATCTTGCAGGTGGGACAATACCCGATTACATGCAGGGACAGGCTTTTCTGGGAGACAACCTCGGTCAGTCACGTGAATATATCCATGCATCGCGGTCCCGCATGGATGAGCGCTATGACATGCGTCGCGCGGTGCGTGACAAACGCTACAAATACATACGCAATTATGAATGGTGGGTCCCATATCATGACAAGATACCATTCATGGAGGAGAACAATCCGATTCTCCAGGAGATGCGCCGTCTTGATGAAGCCGGTGAATTAACAGGCATTCCCGCACAGTTTATGGCAGAAAACAAGCCGCTCGAAGAACTGTACGATTGTGAGAACGATCCGTATGAAACAGTCAATCTGGCGGCAAATGACGATTATCAATCCGTACTCGAACGCATGCGCAACGAACTTGAGCGGTGGCAGATCGACACCCGTGATATCGGGTTCATGCCTGAGGCCGAGCAGTATTCGCGTGAGCGGGGTAGTGCTGAAAATCGATGGAACATAACGCATCCGTCGGGTGGCGGGAACCCGGTCGAGAGCTGGCTTGACGCACAGCAGTTATCAAACAGCGGTACGGCCGGCATGAGTGAGATGGTCACCAACCTTGACAGCGGCGACATGGTACGCCGTACGTGGGCATGCATAGGGCTGGGAAATATCGGCCCCGATGCTGCGTCGGCCGCGCCAAAACTCAAAGAATTGCTCAATGACCCCTGCCCTGATGTGCAGATCGAAGCCGCGCGGGGGCTTGTCCTTATCGGTTCCGATGTCGATGATGCATTTACTACGCTTTTCGGATATCTTGAAGGAGATACCGAATATATCAGACTCCATGCAGTAAACCGTATCGATCAGCTCGGGAATCTGTTGAAATCCTATGAGTCACAGCTCAGCGATGTAAAAAGCACAACTTCTCACTGGAAGATTGAAGCACTTCTTGGATATACACTCGAAAGCATCGATGATCCGCCGCAGCGGGAACCCCAGTCAACCTGGCCGGTTTCCGCGACAAACAGGAAGGCAGGACCCGGTGCAGTGATGTCTTCACCGTATGCAATCCATGTTGCAGGTCAAAAGATCACATGTAAAGGCCCTGCAGGCAGGCGATATAATTTTCATCTGTTCGATGCGCGCGGCAGTTGTGTTGTCTCACGGATTGATCTGACCGGTGATGCTGTTATACAAACCCGGAAAAAGCCTGCACCAGGCTTTTATACGGCAAAATTTTCTGCAGGCAATGCATATGACATGGTCCGCGTTTTTGTCGGTCAATGAGAAAAGGGTGGGGGATTATCTGTTCGCTTTGAGCAGGGGCAGAACCCGGTCGTCCGGTGCTTTTTTTTATTTCCAGACTTTTTTTCTGTAAAACATTTCGACCCTGATGGGCGATATCTCTCCGGTAAAACGGTTTGTCGAGATTTCCGCTGATTCCCCGGGGCTGTGCCTTTTCTTTAACTGGCAGCCCCGGCTAATCGTGCCGGGGCAGAAAGGTCGCTGCCAGTGTTTTAACCGGACCAAGCGAAAAATACAGCCGGTTGGTTCCATCACCGCGGCCGTCACCGCAAACGATATCTATTAATACAATATCATCGGTTGGGAAGTCATCCAACGGGAAACTATTTTTATAAGACGCCACATCCTGAAAGATATCTTCTTGTGAAAAAAGACACATTCGCACCGGGCATCCTTGCACTTCTTTTATTGAGCGGGAGCATATTTTCTTTTTCTGAAAGTGATGCCGTCCTTTTCGCACTTGAAAAGAGCACGGAATTCCGGATTGTAGCACTTGATCGCACGGCTGATTCGCTTTCGTTTGAATACACTCGCGCTGACTGGTTTCCATCGGTTGATTTATCAGTCGAACAGGAACTTGGCGGCAGTGACAACGCGGATTTTCCCTCTCTGGACAGCGCCGATTATGAATCATCGTACGGAATAGCAGCTCGCC